>CAININ010000411.1 GCA_903849265.1 uncultured Acidimicrobiaceae bacterium | reverse complement strand
CTGCTGCCTGGATGAACTGCTGCCTGATTGAACTGCTGACGGTGTGATCTGGTCCCGTGCGCCTGGTCGTACCCGGCTAGGCGGTGCTACTTGGGCGGCGGTGCTGCCCGGACCTCCAACCCTAGTGGTTGGGGTGGCCGGGTCAGGACCTCGCCGATACTCCTAGGCCGCGCCGATGGCGTCGAGCGGCAATGTGTCCCGGGCCGAGATGACCTCGTCGATGAGTCCGTACTCGACGGCCTCGGCTGCAGTCATGATGAAGTCGCGCTCGGTGTCCTTGGCGACCCGCTCTGCCGTCTGACCCGTGTCGTCGGCCACCATGCCGTTGAGCAGCTCCCGCATGCGGAGGATCTCCTTGGCCTGCAGTTCGATGTCGCTGGCCTGTCCCTCGACACCGCCGAAGGGCTGGTGGAGGAGGATGCGGGCGTGGGGCAGAGCGAAGCGCTTCCCCTTGGTGCCGGCACCGAGGAGCACAGCGGCGGCCGAGGCGGCCTGTCCGAAGCAGAACGTGGACATGTCCGGCTTGATGTACTTCATCGTGTCGTAGATGGCGAAGAGCGCCGTGATGTCCCCACCCGGAGAGTTGATGTACAGGTGGATGTCCTTGTCCGACTCCTCCGACTCGAGGTAGAGGAGCTGGGCACAGACCAGGTTGGCCACGGTGTCGTTGATCGGTGTACCCAAGAAGATGATCCGCTCGCGCAGCAGGCGGGAGAACAGGTCGTAGTTCCGCTCCCCCCGGCTGGTGGACTCGACGACCCACGGCACGCTGTAGGCCTGTGCATCGATCGTCCTGCTTGCCTCTGTGAAACTCACTTCGAGTCCTCCTCGCCCTGGTTCACCGTAAGGTCGTCCCGCGATACGGGCTTCCCGTTCTCATCGACCAACTCGACCGAATCGATCAGCCATCGCATCGCCTTGGCCTTGCGTCGGTCCGAGCGTACCGCCGCGAGGCGTCCGGCCTGTTCGAGTTGGCTCCGCACCTGGTCGGCGTCCATCTCGAGCCGGCTCCCCATGGCGGTCAGCTCTTCGTCGAGCTCCTCGTCGGTGACCTCCACTGCCTCGGCTTCGACGAGGGCGCGCAGAGCCAGATCGGCCTTGACGCTCTGGAGCGCTCCGGCACGGAGCTCCTCGAGGAACTCCTCTTCGCTGCGACCCGTGACCCCGAGGAACTGCCCCAGGCTCATGCCTTGACCTTCGAGGCGGTGGTTGAGGTCGTGGAACCGCTCGCGCAGCTCGGCAAGCACCATCTGCTCAGGAATCTCCTCGGTCACCAGTTCGACCAAGGCCTCGACCGTCTTCTGCTGCAGGGCCATCTGCGCTTCGACGATCCGGCGCTGACGCAGCCGCTCGGCGATGTCGGCCCGGAGCTCGTCCACCGTGGCGAACTCCGAGGCCTCGGCGGCCCAGGCATCGTCGGCGTCAGGAAGCTGGAGCTCCTTCACGTCCTTGACCGCAATCGTGAAGGCGACCGACTGCTCGAGGGCCTCCATCTCGGCGTCGAAGGTCACGGTGTCCCCGGCCTTCGTGCCGACCAGCTGGTCGTCGAGTCCGGGGATGACGCCGTCAGAACCCACCTCGTAGAGGAAGTCCTCAGCGGTCAGGTCGTTGTCGTCGCCGTCAGCGTCCGCCTCGGGCCGCGTGCCACGGATGTCGATGGTCACCTGGTCGCCGGTGAGCACCGGCCGAGTCACCTCGACGAGCTCGCCCGACGTCGCCCGCAGACGGTCGACCTGCGCGGTGACCTCCTCGTCGGTGACCTCGAGGGTCGGCATCGTCACCACGAGGCCGCCATAGCCAGGGATGGCCACCGTCGGTCGGACGAGCACCACGGCCTCGAAGGAGACCGGCCCGGACTCCTCGCCACCGGTCACGTCGATGTCGGGCTGATCGATCGGGTCGGTCTCGGTTTCCGAGACGGCCCGGGAGTAGTACTCGGGGAGCACTTCACGGATCGCTTCGCTCCGCAGGACGGCCGCCCCGCCCATCCTGGTTTCGAGGACCTTGCGGGGCACTTTGCCCGGCCGGAACCCAGGAACCCGGATCTCGCGCGACAGACGCTGCATCACGTCATCGAGGGCTTCGTCCATCTCCGCTTCGTCGATCTCGACGGTCAGACGGACCTTGTTGCCCTCTTCGGGCGCTGCTGTGGCTTGCATACGAATAAAGGAGTGTACCGGCCCCCGGGGGTTCGCTTTCCCGCACCCGCAAATCGCACCGGCGACCCCCGTAACCACTGGCCGTCCGGCCACCGCTGGTGCGAAGGCAGTCCGGTCAGGAGGGCAGGTTGGCCTCGATCGCGTCGATGACCTCGGGCGCTTCGGGGTCGATCATGGGCCGGAACCGCTGCAGAATCGTTCCGTCCGGAGAGACGAGGAACTTCTCGAAGTTCCACTGGATGTCGCCGGCCTCTCCGTCCGCATCCGGGAACGCAGTGAGCTCCTCGTAGATCGGATGACGGGCATCGCCGTTGACGTCGACCTTCTCGAACATCGGAAAGGTCACCCCGTAGGTCGCCGAGCAGAATGTGGCGATCTCCTCAGAAGTACCTGGCTCCTGAGCGCCGAACTGGTTGCACGGAAAGCCGAGGACGGTGAACCCCTTGTCGCCGTAGGTCTTCTGGAGGCGCTCGAGGCCCTCGTACTGCGGGGTGAGTCCGCACTTCGAAGCCACGTTGACCAAGAGGAGGGTCTTGCCGCTGTAGGCGCCGATCGTGGTCGGGTCGCCTTGCAGAGTGCGGAGTGGAGCGTCATGGATGGTCATAGGAGAAGTCTAGGGGCGCGCGCCTCGCCGGCTAAAGCACACGAGTCATTCGGACGAAGTACAGAGGAGTACCGGAGTGACACCGTTGCGTCGGTGCGCGAGCAGATCGGAAAGACACCATGGCGTTCGAGGTCGACGACGAGGAACAGACCGGTTCGTCG
>CAININ010000410.1 GCA_903849265.1 uncultured Acidimicrobiaceae bacterium | reverse complement strand
TCGGCATCGAGGTCCTCGGTATCGACTTCCGCGTCGCACTGCTCACACCAGGGCATCGCACACCCCCGGGGGGCGAGTCACCGCTTGCGTCCCCCACCCCCGTTGGCACCCTTGGCCCGCACGCGGATCTTGATCGGCGTCGGCCCGAGCTCGAACCGCTCGCGCAGTCCCCGCTCCACATAACGGAGGTAGGTGGGCTGCAAGCGGCCGTTGGTGAACAAGGTGAATGTCGGCGGGTCGTTCGCTCCCTGGACCCCGTACTGGATCTTGGCGCCCACCGGCGGATGCGCCAGCTGGATCGACTTGAGGGCCCGGTTGAGCTCACCGGTCGGGATGCGGGAGTGGTACGCCTCCTCGGCGGCCGAGACCGCCGGAAGGATGTGATGGACACCGAGTCCGGACAGTGCGCTGATCTTGAGCACCGGAGCCTCGCCCAAGAAGGCCAGCCGGTCGCCGATGTCGACGAGGATCCCCACCCGGTCCTCGGTCGGGATCAGCTCCCACTTGTTAAGGATCACCACCACCGGGCAGCCCGAGGCGCCGATGCGTTCGGCCAGGCGCTGGTCCTGGTGGGTGACACCGGCGGTGGCGTCGATGACCAAGAGCGCGATATCGGCCCTGTCCAGGGCGTCGAGCGCCCGAAGAACCGAGAAGTACTCGGTGCCGCGCTCGGTGCGCGACTTGCGGCGCATGCCGGCGGTGTCGATGAAGCAGACCGTGCCGTCGGGGGTCTCGACGATGGTGTCGACCGCATCACGTGTGGTCCCGGGCGCGTCGTGGGTCACCGACCGCTCGTCGCCCACCAACCGGTTGAAGAGGGTCGACTTGCCGACATTGGGTCGACCCACCAGGGCCACGCGGGGCACGCCCTGGTCGATCTCGGCGGTGCCGACCAGGTCGACCAGTCCGTCTTCGCCTTCGACTCCGTCTTGTCCCGCGTTGCCGGGTGCCGGCTCCGGGGTCTTGGCCGCATCGCCGTCGGGCAGTGCCTTCACCACGTCGTCGAGCAGGTCGCCGGTGCCGCGCCCGTGCAGGGCACTCACCGGCCATGGGTCGCCCAGGCCGAGGGACAGTGCATCCCACACATCCGCCTCGCGCTGGGACGAGTCCACCTTGTTGACGACGACGCGCACCGGGCGCTTCGAGCGCTTCAACACCCTGGCGACGTCGAGATCCTCGTCGGTAAGCCCCACGGTGACGTCGACCACGAAGAGGATCACGTCGGCCTCATCGATAGCCCGTTCGGCTTGGGCGCTCACCTGGGCGTCGAGCGGGTCGTCCGACGACAGCCATCCCCCGGTATCCACGATGGTGAAGTGGGTCCCGCACCACTCAGCGTCGAGCTCCTTGCGGTCCCGTGTGACACCTGGGCGCTCTTCGACCACGGCCGCCCGTCGGCCGACGATGCGGTTGACCAGGGTGGACTTACCCACATTGGGTCGTCCGGCCACCACCACAAGGGGCAGCGTGCGGGCGGTGATCTCGTTCTTGGCAGGTGTCATCGGGAGGCTCCCAGGGTTACCGGCACCCGGGCGGGAGTCGATGCGGACGTGGTTGACGTAGATCGGACGGGGCTGTTCTCGAGGGCTCGCCGCAAGGACAGCCCGTCGGTGGGGACGACTTCGACGGCTCGGGGCAGGTCCGCCAGTGTCAGATCGTCGAGGAAACGGCCTTCTGACAGACAGGAGTCGGGCAGGAGGTAGCGATGCCCTTCTGGCTGCTCGGACAGCACCGCGATCAGATCGGTACCGGTCAGCAGCCCCGACACCCCGATGTTGCCCCCGAAGAAGTGGTTGGTGACTGGCACGAGGCGGATGTCGTCACGGCCGAGCGAGTCGATCAGCGGCGCCAGCACCAGGGCCCCGTACTCGCCGGTCAGGATGGCGATCGGCGGTGCGTCGGTCAAGTCGTCGGTCGATCTCGGACCGGTGGGCACAGCGCCCAGGCGGGGAGCCCGGTAGCCGGCAGCCGGAGCCCCGTCGACGGCGGCGAAGAACCCAGGCCGCACCCCGAGGGCGGCGTGTTCGTCGCCACCGAAGGCGGCTTCGAAGGCGCGGGCCATGCCGAGGCCGTTTTCGTGCTGCGGGAACCCTTCATAGGTGGCAGCAGCCGGAAACGGCCGCTCGGCCATCAGGTAGTACTCGTCGGCGGCGAACACCATCCGCCGGCCGACCGACTCCAGGAAGGTGTTCTGCCACGACTCGACTAGATCGCACACAGCGGCGGCCTCGGCCACGGTGTGCGGGCGCATAGCGTCCTCATGCGAGAACGTGCTGACACCGAGCGGTACGCAAGCCACGGTGGCCAGCCCCGGGTAGCGGTCGAGCACGCCGGCCAGCGTGTCATCCAAGATGGCGCCGTCGTTGCGACCGGGGCACACCACGATCTGTCCGTGCACTTCGATGCCGCCGTCGAGGAGGGCACTGAGCCACCGCAGGCTCGTCGCCCCCCGGCGGTTGCGGAGCAAGCCGGAGCGCACGTCAGGGTCGGTGGCGTGGATGGAGACGAAGAGCGGGCTCAGCCGCTCGGTCAGCACCCGCTCCAAGTCCATCTCGGTGAACCGGGTCAGTGTGGTGAAGTTTCCATACAGGAACGACAGGCGGTAGTCGTCGTCCTTCATGGACAGGCTGCGGCGCATCCCCTTCGGCAGCTGGTGGATGAAGCAGAACTCGCAGTGGTTGTCGCACGTGCGCACCCGGTCGAACACCGCAGAAGAGACCTCGATGCCGAGCGGCTCGCCGGCCTCCTTGCGGATCGTGACCAGCATGGGCTCATCCAGCCCTCGTCGCCGGACCACGAGATCCAGTTCAGGCTCGTCCACGAGGAGGCTGTATTCGATGACATCACGAGGCGAGCGTCCGTTGAGCGACAAGAGCTCATCACCGGATCGCAGTCCGGACAGCGCGGCCGGTGACGATTCAGTGACGGCAACAACCTTAGGAGCCGTCGTCACTCGGGGCGCCGACATGGTGTCCAGGCTACCTCCTGTGACCTGCCCTACCGCCCCGGCCCCTATCTTCGGATCCGAACACCGCAGGCTGCGCTCGCCGGTAGCCTGTCGATGTGCCCGTCGAACGCGTGATCCTCGCCGAACCCAGGGGGTTCTGTGCCGGGGTGGAGAAGGCCATCAAGGCCCTTGCCTGGATGGTCCGGGTCTTCGAGCCGCCCGTCTACTGCTACCACGAGATCGTCCACAACCGGCATGTGGTTGACCAGTTCGTCGCCCAGGGCGTGGTGTTCGTGGACGATGTGTCCGAGGTGCCGCCGGGCGCGCCGCTGATGCTGTCGGCCCACGGCTCGGCCCCTGCGGTGGTGGATGCCGCCCGTACTGAGGGCCGGGTCGTCGTCGATGCCGTCTGCCCCCTGGTCACCAAGGTCCACCACGAGCTGAAGGTGCGGGCCCGCAAGGGCTACACCGTGCTCTACGTCGGACACCACGGCCACGAGGAGGCGGTGGGCACCATGGCGGTGGCACCCGAGTCGGTGCGGCTGCTCGAGCGCGTCGGCGACGTGGACGACCTCGAAATGGTGCCCGGTCCCGACGGAGCGGGTGAGCCGATGATGGCGCTCTTGGCGCAGACCACCCTCAGCCACGACGAATGGGCGGACATCGTGGACCGGGCCCGCGAGCGGTTCCCTGATCTGTGGATGCCGAACCGGAGCGATCTGTGCTTTGCCACGACCAATCGCCAAGCCGCCCTCAAGGCGCTGGCCGGTCGGTGTGATGCCATTGTCGTGATTGGATCGGAAAACTCCTCTAACACGGTGGCGCTGACCAAGGTGGCGCTGGCGTTCGGGTGTCCCCGGGTGATCCGGGTCAACGATGCGTCCGAACTGCCCGACGACCTGTCCGGCACCGTCGGCGTCACCGCCGGCGCCTCGGCACCCGAGTCGCTCGTCGAAGCGGTGGTGGCTCATCTGGCTCCCACCTCGGGCGTAGAGAGTTCGTCGGTCACGGTCGAGGAGGAGTACTTCCCTCCCCCGCCCGAGCTCCGAGAGCTGCTGCGGGGTCTCGAATCTGCCCTCGGACTGCTGAACGCTGTCCCGATCGGGCCTGCCGGCGGCGGCGGGGCCGGGGATCGGGTGCTCGCCGAGGACCGGAACACAGCGGCTGCCGATGTGCTGGAGCGGATGGCTTCGCTGTCCTGAGGGCCAGTTTGGCATCCCATCGGCGTCCCCTTGGCGTCAGGTGCGACCGTTTTGGCGCGAGAATGGGTGGATGACGACCTCGTTCACCAGCATGGACGTCTCGACCGCCGAACAGTGGGGCATCATCGGGACCGAGACGATGAAGAATCAGCCGCGGGTGGCCGAGCGAGTCCTAATGCTCCTCGAGTCACTCGAGGACGTGGTGGACGGCTTCGCCGTCGACCAACTCACCCACTGCCTCCAGACGGCCACCCGCGCCGAGCAGGCCGGAGCGGACGACCAGGTGGTCGTCGCTTCGCTCTGCCATGACATCGGCAAGGCGATCTCGGTGCCGAACCACCCCCGCATCGCAGCGGAGATCTTGCGCCCCTACGTGCGGGCCGAAGTGGTCGACGCCATCCTCTATCACCAGGATTTCCAGGGCCGGCACTACTTCCACCACTTCGACATGGACCCGAACCTGCGGGACAACTACCGCGACGAGCCCTGGTTCGCACTGGCCGAGCAGTTCGCCGACGAGTGGGACCAGACCAGCTTCGACCCGGACTACCCGACCGAGTCCCTCGCCCACTTCGAACCCAAGGTGCGCGCTATCTTCGCCAGCCCGCACTCGATTTGATGGTGCCCACCCAGCGCCACCGCTGGCTCACCCTTCCTGACAGCCGTTCCGCCCGACGCTCTGGCCGTCTGATCAGTTACGTCCTCGACCAAGCCCGGGACGATTTCGCCCGTCGGCACCCGAACGCCCACTTCGGTCCAATTGTCGCGCTGGTGGCTGCCTACGAAGAAGAGAACAACATCGGGGATGTTCTGAAGGCCATGCCTACCTTGGTCGGCGACCTCGAGGTGTCCACGTTGGTGGTGGTAGATGGCGGGTCCGACCGCACGGCCGAAGTCGCCATCGATGCTGGCGTCTTCACCTGTGTGCTCCCGGTGAACCTCGGCCAGGGTGCCGCGTTGCGCCTCGGATACGAGCTGGCCGCCGCCCACGGTGCCCGCTACGTAGTGACCCTCGACGCCGACGGCCAGAACGACCCCACAGAGATGGCCACCATGCTCGAGCCGCTCCTCGATGACACGGCAGACTTCGTGATCGCCTCGCGGCGCCTCGGTACGGATCAGACCACTGACCGATTCCGCCAGGCCGGGGTCAAGGTCTATGCCGCAGCCATCAACGCCATTGCCAAGCAGCAGCTGACCGACTCGTCGAACGGCTACCGGGCGTTCCGGATCGATGTCCTGAACGACATCTCCCCTCACCTCGCCCAGGATCAGTACCAGACGGCCGAGGTGGTGATTACCGCGTCGAGCCGAGGCTGGCGGATCGCAGAGCAGCCCACGATGTGGCACCCGAGAGCGTCGGGCACGTCGAAGAAGGGCGGAAACCTGGTGTTCGGATTCAGCTATGCAAAGGTCATCGCCACCACGTGGGCCCGGGTCACCCTGGGCAACCGCACTCGCCGTTAGTAGGAGCGTCCGCAGACCCTGATCGAGGCCCGTGTCGCACTGGGCGGCGTGCCGTCGACCCAGGAGAGCGGTCAGGCCGGCGTGCGGTGGTGCTCGTTGGACCTCGCCATACTCGTCTTCCGGAGTCGCGGCCGTGATGAGTGATACACCCCCCTGCAACGATCTCCCCATGGCGCTCGCCACCCACTCCGACACACGTTTCGACGCACTTCCCGGCACCTTCTCGAATGTCCGTGTGCCTTCGGGCGTGCCGTCGGTCCCGCACGTAGAAGGCGGCCTGGCGGCCCGGGCGTCCTCG
>CAININ010000409.1 GCA_903849265.1 uncultured Acidimicrobiaceae bacterium | reverse complement strand
CGATCCCGCTGACCATGGCGTCGAACCCCTCGCACCTCGAAGCAGTCGACCCGGTGGTCGTCGGCATGGCCCGTGCCCGCCAGGACGCGCTTGGGGGCGAGCGGGGGAGCGGACCCGAACTCGAGGACGGCCCGGGCGAACCGTTCCCGGTCCTGCCGATCCTGCTGCACGGAGATGCTGCATTCGCTGGACAGGGCGTGGTCGCCGAGACGCTCAACCTCTCCGGACTCGCGGGCTACCGCACGGGCGGCACGGTCCACGTCGTCATCAACAACCAGCTCGGCTTCACCACCGCGCCCGAGGCTGCCCGCAGCACCGTGTACCCGACCGACGTCGCCAAGATGGTGCAGGCGCCGATCTTCCACGTCAACGGTGACGACCCCGAGGCCTGCGCCCGGGCGGCGCGCCTCGCGTTCGGCTTCCGTCAGGCGTTCCACAAAGACGTCGTCATCGACATGGTCTGCTACCGGCGCCACGGGCACAACGAGGGGGACGACCCGAGCTACACGCAGCCCCTCATGTACGCGTTGATCGATGCCAAACGGTCGGTCCGCAAGCTCTATACCGAGGCGCTAGTCCGCCGGGGGGACATCTCCCTGGAAGAGGCCGAGCAGGCGCTCGACGACTTCGGCGCCAAACTGCAGGCTGCCCTCGACGAGACCCGGGCCGAGGCGGAGGACCTGCCGCCAGCTCCGCTCAGCCTGCCCGAGTACGTCCAGCCCGACCTGTTCATCCCGCGCATGGAGACCGGGATCGACCCCGAGATGGTCGCCCGGCTGGCGACAGTGGTCCGCTCGGTACCCGATGGCTTCGTCATGCACCCGAAGCTGGCCCGCCAGTTCGAACAGCGCGACAAGGTCGTGGCTGACGGAGAGATCGACTGGGCGCTGGGGGAGGCCCTGGCCTTCGGGTCACTGCTGCTCGAAGGCACCAACGTCCGGGTCACCGGCCAAGACACCCGACGGGGCACTTTTTCGCACCGCCACGCCGTCCTGGTCGACCATGGGACCGGGGCAGAGCACGTCCCCCTCGGGGGACTCGAAGGCGGCCGGTTCACCATCCGTGACTCGCTGCTGTCCGAGTACGCCTGCGTCGGCTTCGAGTACGGCTACTCGGTTGAAGCCCCGAACGACCTCGTGGCATGGGAGGCGCAGTTCGGCGACTTCTGGAACGGCGCGGAAATCATCGTCGACAACTTCTTGGTGGCAGCGGAGGACAAGTGGGGTCAGAAGTCCGGCCTCGTCCTTTTGCTGCCCCATGGATACGAAGGCCAGGGACCCGAGCACTCCTCGGCCCGGATCGAGCGCTTCTTGACGCTGTGTGCCCGCGGCAATCTTCGAGTCACCCAGCCGACCACGTCCGCTCAGTACTTTCACCTGCTGCGGGCCCAGGTACGCACGCCTGACCGCAAACCGCTGGTCGTCTTCACTCCGAAGTCGCTGCTGCGGGCCCGCCAGGCCCGCTCGCCGGTGAGTGCCTTCACCTCTGGCTCCTTCGACGAGGTTGTCGACGATCCGTCGATGTCGGACACGTTGGACCCGTCCAAGGTCACCCGGGTGGTGCTGTCGTCCGGCAAGGTGGCGTTCGATGCCATTGGGCGACGCGACGAGCTGGCCGAGGCAGGGGCGCACGTGGCCGTGGTGCGGGTGGAGCAGCTCTATCCGTGGCCGAAAGATGGGTTGGAGGCCGTGCTGGCCCACTACCCGGCGGCCGAAGAGGTGGTGTGGCTGCAAGAGGAGCCCGAGAACATGGGCGCCTGGAACTTCGCCCACAGCCGACTCCACCGGTTGCTGCGGGGGACCCACAGCCTGCGCCATGTCAGTCGTGCAGAGTCAGCCAGTCCGGCGTCGGGCAGCGCTGCGCTGCACCGGCTCGAACTCGAGGACCTGATGGTCCGGGCGGTCGGCTGAGCAGGACTCCTGCGGGTCCGTTCGGTCGATCAGGCGGCGGGTCGCTCGGGCCTTCGGTCGATCGGGGCTCCGGTCAGACCAGGAAGTCGCGGGCCAGCCCCATCCACATCTCGGTCGACAGGCGGAGCGACTCCACATCGACCCGTTCGTCGATGCCGTGGAACATGGCCCCGTACTGCTCGAAGCCGATGGCGGTGCTGTGGAGCCCGAATCCGTACGACACCGAACCGAGGGTGCGCGTGTATCGGGCATCGGTCGCCCCGACGGTGAGGAACGGAACGGTCAGGGCGCCCGGGTAGAAGACCTGGCTGACCCTGTGCAGTGCATCCCACAGCGGGGTGTCGATGGGGGAGGTCGATGCCGGCTCCTCGGACTGGAAGGCGATCTCTACATCATCGGCGAGGTCGCCGAGGACCTCGAGCAGCATGACCCGCACATCCCCGGTGTCCCATCCGGGCAAGGTCCGGATGTCGACCTCGAGCTCCACCCGGTCGGGGATGACATTCGTCTTGGTGCCGGCCCGCATGACGGTGGGCGCCATCGTGGTGTGCGTGCAGGCATGGGCTTGGCGGGCCAGACCGAGCATAGGGAGCTCGTCGCAGAACGCATCGATCCGGTCGGGGTCGAGGAACGGTTCGCTCAGTTCGGGAGGGAACCCCAGCCCGTCGATGAACCGGGTCCACGCCTCGTGGAGCTCGGCCGCAGGCCGGTACTCGTCGATACGCCGGACCACCTCGGCCGCCTTGACCAGGGCATTGTCCGTTCGTAGCGGTTGTGATGCGTGCCCTGGTGTCCCCTTCACGGTCAGGACGCACCAGTAGACGCCCTTTTCGCCCACGATGACAGGAAGGCGGGGGAGCCCGTCCATGCCGTCCATGGGGAATCCACCCGACTCGGTGATCACGTAGTCGGTGCGGATGTCATCGGCGGCGTTGGCACACAGCCATTTGGCCCCGAAGGTGGACAGCGCTTCCTCGTCCGCCACGGCGATGTAGTTCAGGTCGCCCTTTGGGCGGAAGCCGCTCAAGGCCAAGTGCCGCATTCCAGTGGCCATCGTCGTGGTGAGGTTGAGCATGTCGATGGCGCCGCGACCCCACACCATCCCATCGATCAGCTCGCCGCCGAACGGGTCGTGGGTCCAGTCATCCGGGTTGGCCGGCACCACGTCGGTGTGTCCGAGCAGGGTCAGCGATGGTGCTGACGGGTCTGATCCGGCGATCTTGGCCACCAGCGAGGTGCGCCCAGGGGCTGGTTCGTAGGTCTCCATATCGACCCCGGATCCCTCGAGATACCCCTTGAGCAGGTCGGCGCTGCGGTGCTCCTGGCCGGACGCTGGCGTGCCGTCGTTCACGCAGGCATTCCGGATGAGGTGCTGGAGCAGGTCGGTCGCTTCGCCTGCCCGTTCGGTGTCGGTGGTCACGGATCGATCCTAGGGTCCCGTCCCAACGAGTGAGAGGGACTGAGCGGGCGTGGTGGCAACTCGTTCGAGCTCGCGACAGACCATCGTGGAGCACGGGTTGTTGGGAAGGGATCACACCGCCATGGGAGCTCGATCGGCACCATACGCAGGAAGGGTGCCCGGCAGGTGGTTGACTGGTTGTACCTATGGAATCCCAAACCCCTGCTCGTCGGCGCATCGTTGTCGACGGTTCCAATCTCGCAACCGAGGGTCGCACCCTTCCCAGCCTCGCCCAGTTGAACGAGGCGATCGAGACGTTCCTGGAGGAGTACCGAGGGTTCACCCCCGAAGATGTCACGGTCGTCGTCGATGCCTCATTCGGGCACCGCATCGACCCCTCAGAGGTCCATGATTTCGAACAGGCCGTCGAGCACGGCGAAATGGTCGCTCCGCCTGCAGGGGCAGTCGGTCGCGGCGACGGGTTCATCCTCCGGATCGCAGAGAAGTCCGGTGCCCTGGTTCTCTCCAACGATTCGTTCCAGGAGTTTCATGCGGAGCGACCCTGGCTGTTCGAGCCGGGCCGACTCATCGGCGGAAAGCCTGTACCTGGCGTCGGATGGGTGTTCACACCCAGGACTCCGGTGCGCGGACCCCGTAGTCGGTCGGTGACGGCCAAGTCCAAGCGCGACGCTCGGACGGAGGACGGAACGCTCGATGGATCCTCGGAAGAGTTCTTGGATGTCGTCGAATCCGGGGTCGTTGAAGCCGGTGCCGGAGTCGGAGTCGGAGCCGGAGCAGGAGCCGGAGCCGCCGACGTTGGTGCTGAAGCAAAGCCGAAACGGTCTCGCCGGCGTCGAGGTGGGCGAGGCTCGCGAGGATCCGGTGGTGGTGGGCGCTCGGGCTCGACTGATGGCTCGAACCAGCAGGAGACGACAAGCGGGAGTTTCGACGAGCAGTTCGATGAGGAGTTCGCGGCGGGCGGGTCAAGCGCTCCGGTCGAATCGGACACCATGGATGCCGATGACGCCTACGAAGACATCGGCCGCAGTCCGGCGAAGGCAGCTCGTCCTGCGAAGAAGGCCACCAAGGCCACCAAGGCGGTCAAGGCCGTGAAGGCGACCGCTGCCACCAAGGCCACCAAGGCGGTTAAGGCTGTGAAGGCGACCGCTGCCACCAAGGCCACCAAGGCGGTCAAGGCAGTGAAGGCGACCGCCGCCACGAAGGCAGTCAAGGCCACGAAGACAGTGAAGGCGACCGCCGCCACCAAGGCAGCTAAGGCCACCAAGGCGACCGCTGCCACCAAGGCGACCGCTGCCACCAAGGCAACCAAGGCAACCAAGGCAGTCAAGGCAACCAAGGCGACCGCTGCCACCAAGGCCACGAAGGCAGCCAAGGCGACCAAAGCAGTCAAAGCAGCCAAGACGACGACTGTCGTCAAAGCCACAGGCGCCACCAAAGCCACAGGTGCCACCAAGGCCACCAAGGCCACCAAGGCAGTGAAGGCTACGAAGGTCGCCGCCGTTGCTTCTGTGCCGGTAGCTGCGGATCGGGCACCCCGGTCGCCCGGTCGCGACGTACCGGTAGGTGAAGTGCTCAACGACACCATGCCGTTCATCACGTTCGTGGCTGCTCATCCGATCGGGAGCCAGTTCGAGGGCGAGGTGGTCTCCTTCACCTCCCACGGCGCCCATGTCGACGTGGACGGCATGCTCTGTCACGTGCCACTGCGCGGTCTTGGTGACCCGGCACCCCTGAAGGCGCGGTCGGTGCTCACCAAGGGCGAAGTCAGGACGTTCGAATTGGTGTCACTCGACGCACCTCGGCGTCGCGCCGAGATCACCCTCCCCGAGTTCGCCGGCTGACGACCTCGACGACTCCGGTCGCCGGCCCGGTAACCTCGCCATTCGTGCGAGCTGATGATTACCTACCCCATCGGGACCCTTTCCTCTTCGTGACCGAACTCCGGACGGTGGATCCAGGTCGGTCCGCCACTGGCGCTTGGCAGCTGACTGGCGACGAGGCGTTCTTCGCCGGGCACTTCCCGGGCCGGCCGACACTGCCCGGGGTGCTCATGGTCGAGTCGCTAGCCCAGCTCGGTGGCGTCGCCGTACTGGCTGATCCTGCGTTTGCAGGAAAGCTCCCTCTCTTCGGAGGGATCGAACGGGCCCGGTTCCGCCAGCAGGTCGTACCCGGTGATCTGCTCGAGCTCGAAGTGACCCTCGGTCGGATGTCGGCCCGTGCTGGCAAGGGTTCAGGGCGGGCGACCGTGAACGGGAAGCTGGCATGTGAGGCCGACCTGCTCTTCGTGCTCGTCGACGCAGTACCGACGGATGCGTCTGCGATGGGGAAGGACTGAACGCCGGTGCGGATCGCCACATGGAACGTCAACTCGCTCACCGCCCGGCTCGGCCGGGTAGAGGAGTGGATCCGCTACGCCCGACCAGATGTGCTGTGCCTGCAGGAGACCAAGCAGGCTGATGCCGCGTTCCCTCACGGTGCGTTTGCCGCACTCGGGTACGAGACGGCACACCACGGCGACGGACGGTGGAACGGCGTTGCCATCATCAGCCGGGTGGGGATCGACAACGTGGCGACCGGGCTGGGTTCTGCCGACGACGACCAGGGGACGCGGGTCATCGCCGCTGACTGCGGCGGTGTTCGAATCCTGTCCGTCTACGTACCGAATGGCCGGGCGCTGGATGATCCGCACTACCCGGCAAAGCTGGCTTGGTTGGCTCGTCTTCGCGAGCTGCTGGACGAGACCAGCGACCCATCGCAGCCCTTGGCGGTGTGTGGCGATTTCAACGTGGCCCCCGAAGACCGCGATGTCTGGGACCTTTCGCAGTTCGAGGGGATGACCCACGTGAGCCAGCCCGAGCGGGCCGCCCTCGCTGATCTTGAATCATGGGGTCTGGTCGATGCCTTCCGCCGCCGCTATCCGGACGACGACAAGCTGTTCAGCTGGTGGGACTACCGGGGTGGCTCGTTCCACCGCCATCGAGGGATGCGGATCGACCTGATCCTGGTCACGGAGGTCCTGGCCGGGAACACGAGCTATGCGCTGATCGACCGGCAGGCTCGCAAAGGGGAGAAGCCCTCGGACCACACGCCGGTGTTCATCGATACCTCGATCGACTGATCGATACCCCCTGCCTCCCGCGTGACAGGGAGGGAGGGCGGCGGCAGTTTCGCTCTCCTGGGCCCCAGCCAGCAACATGGGAAACGGATCCGACCCCATCCGGGTTCAACGGTGACGGGCAGTATAGTGGGCCTGAAATTCCTGAGTAGCGCCGAGAGGTCCCGTTGAAGACACCCATGTCCAAGGTCTTTGCGATCGATCGCAAGGAGTTCAAGCTGCTCCGTGGCATCGAGGTGATGGTCATCCTCTTGATTCCATTCGTCGTGCTCGGAGTGCTCAAAAAGGACATGTACCTGCTGAGCGTGACCTTCGGCATTCTCTTCGTCGGCCTCAGCGACCCTGGTGGCCCCTTCGGCGTTCGATTCCGTGAGATGGCCATCGTCGGCGTGTTGGGAACCGGTGTCACCGCGCTCGGGTTCGCCATCGGCGGAGGACCGTGGGGGTGGGTAGTGCTGGCCGCCTCGGGGGTGACCTTGCTGAGCGGTCTTGCCCTGAAGTTCGGGACCCACCGTTTCGTGTCGGCCACGTTGCTCAACGCCTGGTTCTTGGTCGTCATCTCCGTGCCTGCCGCCCACCACCTTTCGGCGCCAACGTCACTGTGGGCCCGCCAATCCTTGGCCTGGCTCATTGGATCAGCCGTCTGGATCGCATGCACGCTGATCAAGTGGCTGCTCGATGGGCGGCGTGCGCAACCGTCCAACATCCCGGAGATCCCTGGTGACATGTCCTCCAATACGTTGAGCAGTCCTGAGATCTCCTTTGCGATCATCCGGGCGCTCGCTGTGGGGATCGCGGTGGCGCTCGCCTTCGGGTTTCACGTCCCCGATGCCGATTGGATGCCCATCGCCACGCTGGTGGCCATGAAGGGCACCCTCGATCAAACAGAACTGTTCGCTGTGCAGCGATTGGCCGGAGCGGTCATAGGCGCCCTTATGGCCATGTTCTTCTTGGTGGGACTGAAGAACAAGCATGCGTTGGAGGCCGTCATCATCCTCCTCGGCTCGGTGGCGGCGACCATCCGGGGGGTGAACTACGCGCTCTACTGCGCAGCAATCGCAGGCCTGGTCTTGGTCAGCATGGACATCTCCCATCCGACCAACTACACAGCAGAGTTCCACCGCGTCTTCTTCACCCTCGTGGGCGTGGGCATCGCCTGGTTGGTCATGCTCTTGGCCAACGCCATGCAGAAGAACGCTGCAACCGGAGCAACTGCAGGCTGACCCATCCCTGCCCGGACTTAGACGGAACTCGTTCCGAGACCAAGGTGCCTAGTTGGGGGAGACCGACCCCGACGGGGCTCCTGAGGCGACGGGCGACGGCGCCATGACCGTCACCGGCAGGCCGAAGTCCGACAATTTGACCGTCGTCGACGACGTGGCCACATAGCGGGGCGAACCCCGAACCGCAGTCTGATCTGCAGCCAACTGCACCATGCGGCCCCCTCCGTCAACCCACAGGTGCAGGTCGAACGGATCCATGGTCACTTTCAGGCCTGTGGAGTTGACGGAGATCGGACCACCCGGGTCGTGGACGGTGAACTCGGTCACCGAGCGGCCGGCGAGGGTCGTACGCCCCACCTCGATGGCTGAGCTGCTGATGGCGAGGAGCTGCTTCGTGGTGACGAACCCGAACACCGCGAAGTCCGTGCGCAGGCGGACGTGCTGCCACTGCGGCTCCGTGGCACCGCCACCGTCGAGGTAGAGGTCACTCCCGATGACCACACTTCGGACGGGGACGGCTTGGTGTCCCGGGCTGCTCACCGCAGTCGTGTAGTTGGCCTCGGGCCCCACAAAGCGCACGTCGCCCACCAAAGAGATGGTGGTGGTCCCCGCCGTACCGGTCGCCCCCTTGACCTGCTCGAGCGACACGATGTGCGCAGTACCCTGTCGATCCGTGGTCGCGATGGCTGCTCGCACCGAACGCGATGCTGCTGGGTTGTCGGCCGAAGAGGTGCCGCACGCACTCAGCAAACACCCCGCAACGCAGGCGAGTAGGCCAAGTCGTCGGATCATGCGCTAGGCCGTTGCATCCACGCAAGTATGGCCTGGGTCACTCGACCTTGCTCAACCCTTCAGCTTCGTTCGCAGGTCGGCGAACCGGTCGGCGGCATCTGGGCGTTCTATCCGGGTGACCCCCGGCTCGCATGTGGCGGCGAGTTCGTCGAGCCAGGCCGACGGCCGACGGTCCATCGCCCGCCCGCTGCCCATTGTGCGCCGGCGCGCCCAGGAGCACTCGAGGACCCGAGCAGCCCGGGTAAGCGCCACGTAGAGGAGGCGCCGCTCTTCGGCCAACGACTCAGAAGTCGTGGCGTGGATGATGGGCACGAAGCCCTCCTCGAGACCCACCACCGAGACGGCCTCCCACTCCAGGCCCTTGGCCCGGTGGAAGGTGGCCAACTCGACACCGCCGCCCGCCTCACCGCGGCCTGCGGTCGAAATGGTGCGAGCCTTGCTGCGGGCTCCAGCCGGCGCCACAGGTGCATCCACTGCGGGTAGCTCGGGAGCTTCGGGTGCAGGGGCGAATCGGCAGGGGACGCCCGCACGGTCCAATGCCTGACGGATGACCGCCAACTGATCATGGGTGCGGGCCAGCACCGCCTGCGCTGACCACGCCATGCCGGCCTCGGCCCTTGCCATGATGCGTTCGGCCACGGCCTCGG
>CAININ010000408.1 GCA_903849265.1 uncultured Acidimicrobiaceae bacterium | reverse complement strand
TTCTGGAACGCCCCCTACGGGGCCGTGCTCACCCGGTCCGCACTCGTGGGCGCGCCAGATGTGATGGTTGCGGCCGCCATGTTCATCCGGACCGGGCTCGATCTGCTCGGACCTGCCTGAACTGCCTCAGGTGCCTCAGGTGCCAGAAGGCTTCCACCAGCGCCGCAGATGTGCAGACACCGTCACCCCGGCTGCTGCCGCCTCATCGAGGACCTGGCGAGGCGACGGGTTGACCAGGACCGTTCCGGCGATGTCCACGGTCGGAACTGTCTCGTTGCCACCGGCATGTAGGCGGACGAACGCCGCGGCTGCAGGATCACTCCAAATGTCGATCTCCAAGGTGGTCAGTCCGGACCGTCGCAGACCGCGCCGCAACGATCCGCAGAACGGACATCCGGGCCGCCAGTAGACGGTGACGGTCGGTACCGCCTCGATGGCCATCTCGATGGCCATATCCGTGTCCGAGTCGGCCAACACTTTTGCCGGGACCGTGTTCGCGTCGTCGGCTCCGCTCTCACCGATCATCGGTTCCGCCAATCCGGGTGCAGCGCCTCGACTAGCGCCAGCTTCTGGGCTCGGATCGTCTGCCCGTTTTCGAATGCGTCGGGGTGATCGACGAGCCATGCGATGGCAGCGGCCGGCACGGTCGGCGGCGCTCCTTGGTAGTGCCCCACCAGCCCGAGAGCTTCAGCGTTCACCACCTGGCGTTCGGTCTCCACGTATCCGGGATCCACGTTGTAGGCCCGGATTCCACGATCTCCGAGCTCGACGGCCAGAAGCGGCGCGAACCGGTGAGCGGCAGCTTTCGAAGCGGCATAGGCCACACCCCAGCCGCCCTGTCCGACCGGACCAGGAGGATCGGCGGTGGCGGTGTGCGAGGTCACGTCAACTACGGTCCCGCCACCGCGCTCCAGCATGCCCGGCAAGACGGCCTGGATCAGCACGAACGGTGCCACGGCGTTAGCTGCCAGCTTCGCCTCGAGCTGGGCGACCGAGAGGTCGATGATCGGGACCATGCTGCCCGGGGCCGTGTCCACTGCATTGTTCACCAGAAGATCGATGCCGCCCCACTCGGCGATCACCCGGTCCACCGCCCCTTCCAACGCCGCCCGGTCGTGCAGATCGGCCACCAGTTCGAGGGAGCGCGTGCCTTCTGACCGGATCCCCTCCCCTGTCTCCTCGAGGCTGCCGGGAAGTGTGCGACCGGCCCCCGTGTCCGAGTCGTCTCGGCCCTCGCCCCGGCGCTCGGTGCGCCCGGTGACAGCCACATCCCAGCCCGATGCAGCCAGGGCCAGTGCAGTAGCGCGGCCGATGCCCCGAGTCGCTCCCGTCACCAGTGCTCGGCGACCGTCAGAACGGTTGTTCGTCATGTGCGTACCCGCGATCCCGGTTGGTAGTTCGGCCCGGCGCTCGCGTCCACGCGCCGGAGGAGCGCTTCACACGGAGGCTCCAACCGTTCTGCGAACTCGACGGAGCGCTGTTCGCCGAAGAGCTCCCACGGCAGCGTGGTGAGGCGATCGGTGTCGTCCTCGATCTGCTGACGCAGCGCGATGCCGGCATCGGTCACGGTCCGATCGATGCTGAGGCCCTTTGCCGCCAGTGCATCCCATCCGGCCTCGATCGCTTCGGGCGCGGTTCCGCGCGACAAAGCGAGCCAGTCCGCGTCGTAGCCGAGCCAGCCGTTATGCAGGATGGACGCTTCCGCATGGGTGAGTCCGGCGGACACGACCAGCGCCCAGTGGGTGTCCCCGCGCCATTCACGCAGGCAGTTGACCGCATGCCAGCCGGCCAGCAGAGGGTCGTGCGGCCGGTCGGCGTCAAGGTGCGCGCCGAAGAAGACCCGTCCCACCAGGGGCAGCGCGTCGACGACCGCCCACAGTTCCGGTCCGAACTCGATCAAGGGATCGATGATCTGCGGGGCGAACGAGCGCAGCCCCTCGGCCACAGCTGCGTCCCGGGCTGCCCACATCCGGGCAAATCCGTCCGCATCGAGCAGATCGAACACCGCGGCGATCCCGAGAGGGCTGATCGAGCCGAACGCCGCAGTGACCGCAGCCGCGCCTGCTGGGGCAAGCGGAGCACATCGGGCGGCGATGTAGCCCAACGGGCCGGCA
>CAININ010000407.1 GCA_903849265.1 uncultured Acidimicrobiaceae bacterium | reverse complement strand
GCGGCGTGGTCGGCCACCGACGCCTCGGTCCCGAACCCGCGGCGCAAGGTGCACATCGCATCGGCATCGGTGGGATCGGTGGCCAGCACGTAGGCCAGGGCCTTGCCGACGTAAGTGAAGGTGGTGGCGCCGTACTGCTGGACGTCGGGGAGGAACCCCGATGCGCTGAAGCGCCGGGCCAGGGCCACGGTGGCGCCGGTGACGAGGCTCGGGCCCCACAGGACCATCAAGGCGTTGCCGTGAAAGAGAGGCATGGCGCAGTACGCCACATCGGAGGCGTCGAACCCGTAGGCCTCGGCTGCCCGCACAGCGATGGAGGCCAGCCGGCCCTGGGTGCACCGAACGGCCTTGGGGGCGCCCGTCGTGCCCGAGGTGAACAACAAGAGGAAGAGGTCGCCGGGTTGCGGTGCTGAGGCGGCCACCACTGCCGCGGCCGATACGTCGGCGAACGCCGCCAGCCGGGTGCGATAGCCGGGGTCGTCGATCCGGATGACCCGGTCGTCCGCCACCCCGGTGTCGAGGCCGTCGAGCAGGGCTGCCCCTTCGGCGTCGGTCACCAGCATCCGGCAGTCGGTGCGGCGGATGTCACCGGCCAGTGCCTCGCCTCGACGGGTCGGGTTGATCCCGACTACCACCGCACCGGCCAGTGCGGCTGCCCCCAGCCAGAACAGGTACTCGGGTTCGTTGCCGAGCAGCACGCCGATGTGAGGCGGCAGCACCTGGTGGGGTCGAACAGCCCGGTCGGCCGTTGTAGATGCAGTCGGTGGGTTCCACCCGTCGAACGAGCACAGGAGGGTGGCCCGAGCGGCCGACGCCGCCACCGTCTGCGCCCATGTCCACTCTGTATCTCCGGCAACGACCGCCGGGTTGTCGTCGTCGGCCCGAGCCAGGAGCAGGTCGGCCACGCTGGGCGAACCCTCAGGAAAGCCGCCGCTCATCGGGCGGGCTCCACGTAGAGATCCTGTACTGCCCGACCAATGCGTCCCTCCGCATCCCACAGCGCCGATTCGGCGGCCCCCACAACCGCCACGGGGCCACCGTGCAACGAGTCCGGCGACCACGGACCACGGGCGAACTCGGTGGGGACCAGCAGGTCCCCGTCGGCCACGAAGAGTGCCGTCGGCTCGTCTGCGGTCAGGGCTCGGGTCACGGACGAGACGCTATCGGTGGTCGGGGGCGGCGGTCGCGCCTACCATCGTGTCGCCTTCGGGCTCCGGCGCACACCCGGGAAGCGGAACCGACCCGTCGGCTTCCGCCCGTCCGATGGCAGCAACCGGTAGAGCGACACACGACAGACGTCTCACCGATCGACGACAACCGACAACCAGACCTGAAGGAGCATCATGGGACAGCGCATCGCAGAAATCGACATCAACGGCTCGCCCGATGCAGTGTGGGCCGTAGCCGGCGACTTCGGCGGGATCGGGGGCTGGATGCCGGGCATGGACTCCTGTCGGGTCGAAGGGGAGAACCGCATCCTCGAGACGATGGGGATGACCATCACCGAGAAGCTCGTGGCCAAGGATGACGCCGCCCGGGCCATCACCTACTCCATCGTCGACGGCGTTCCCATCGAGTCTCACGAGGCGACCGTCACGGTCACCGCGTCCGGTGACGGCAGCCATGTCACCTGGGTCGTCGACGCCGCCCCCGAGGAGATGGCCGACCTGATGCACGCCGTCTACCAGCAGTCGCTCGAGGCCCTGAAGACCAACGTCGAAGGATGACGGGACCGACCCCTGGCCAGGGGTCGTCGGACACGGCAGGAGCCGGGCCGCAGGGTGCGTACGTCTACCGGGTGGAGGCTGTCAGCTCCGCGCCGGTAGACGTGGTGTGGCCGCTGCTCGGCCGGGCCTCCCGGTGGCGCGAGTGGTCCTTCCTCACCAGGAGCGAGCTCGAACGGGACGGCGCGCCTGACCCTGACGGCGTGGGCGCCGTCCGCCGGTTCTCAGCGTATGGGGTCGGCTCGCGAGAGGAAGTGGTCGCCTGGGACCCGCCTCACCACCTTGCCTACCGGATCCTCAGCGGGTTCCCCGTGCGCAACTACCGGTCCGACGTCACCCTCGAGCCAGCCGGCACCGGAACCCGGATCGAGTGGGCCGGATCCTTCGACCCGCAGGTGCCGGGCACCGGACGGTTGATCGAGGCGGTGCTGGCGCAGCTCATGCGCAAGTTCGTCCGTGATGTCACCCGGTTCGCCAACGACCTTCCGTCAGGGCCATCCACCGATCCTCGGCCGGCCGCACCCGGCCGTTAGTCAGGATCTACAAGCTGGATCGCTGACCAGGATCAGTACGAGGCCAATCGGGCAGCGCGGCGGCCGACTTCGGCACGCGCTCGGGCCAGGTCCACGGTCCGGACCTCCCGGTCGACGACGACCTGCTCCCCGCCCACCCATACGTCGGTGACAAGCCGGCTCGACGCCGACCACACCAGGTGTTCGATGAGCATGGCGTCGTCGAGCAGCGGGACGAACGCAGGGTCGTCGAGCGACACCGCCATCATGTCCGCCTTGGCCCCCGGGGCCAGTACTCCGAGGTCAGGGCGCCCGAGCGCCGCCCCGGCGCCGCGGGTGGCCAGGTCGAGTGCGACTCCAGCGGGAAGTGCGCCGGCGTCGGACTGGCGGAGGCGGGCGAGCAGTGCGGCCAGCCGCATCTCCTCCCACAAGTCGAGGTCGTTATTGGAGGCCGGGCCGTCCGTGCCCAGACCGACCCGGATCCCTCGAGCCAGCAGGTCGGTCAACGGGGCGATGCCCGAGGCGAGCTTGGCGTTGGACTGCGGGCAGTGCGCCACGGCGACATCGTGGGCCGCGTAGGTGTCGATATCTTCTGGTGACAGCCAGATGCTGTGTGCGGCCAGGACCCTGCCGTCGAACACCCCCGCCTCGGCCAGGACGCGGGGCACCGACCCGCCGTGCTCGGCCTCGAACGCCTCGGCTTCGGTGGCTGTCTCGGCAACGTGCAGGTGAAAGAGGGCGCCCCTCGCTTCGGCTGCTGCGGCCGTGTCGACGAGCCCCGCCAGCGGCACCGAGTAGGCCGCATGGGCGGCAAACCCGACTTCGATCCGGCCGGCCTCGCCGTGGCGCCGGGTGTGGAAATCGGCGTACTGCTCGAGACTGGCTGTCCACCAGTCGCCAGCCGTCTCCGTTCCGGGCAGGGCCAGCACGGCAGGGGTGAGCACCACCCGTGATCCGGCGCCGACCACGGCGTCGGCGACGGCGTCGGGGTGGAAGTACATCTCACACGAAGTCGTCACCCCGAAGGCGAGGAGCTCTGCCGCGGCCAGCGTCATCCCCCAATAGACGTCGTCCGGCTCCAGGTGCGCTTCGCGGGGCCAGAGCACCTCGTGGAGCCACCGCAGGAGCGGCAGGTTCTCGCCGGTCCCACGAAAGAGCGTCATCGGCGAGTGGCAGTGCGTGTTGACGAACCCGGGCAGGAGCGCCCCGTCGACCCGGACCTCGCGGATGTCCCCGTCGCTCGACGACCGGAGATCCCCGGGCGTCCCGACCCGGGTGACCGAATCACCCGAGACCTCTACGGCACCGGGGCGCAGCACCACAGCGCCGCCGGTGCACGGCACCACAGCATCAGCCACGTAGCGCACCGTGCCCCCGCGTGGTGCGGCCCCGCCGAAAGGCAGTCTGGCGTCGAGCCGCGCTGCCTGCATCTCAGATCCCTCGTCGTTCACCACGAGGGCATCCTACGGTGCACCTTCCTTCGAGGCAGGAGCCCCGGAACAAACGTAGAATGTCTAGCGAAATGCGAAGATCTCCGGTCGCTCAACCGGGTGGTCGACCTTGGATGGCAACGGATCCCGTTCCTTCGCACCGCTCCTCACGGGCGGGGAAACCCCTGTTGCGAGGGTATATCGGCGTGATTTCGCCCGTCTCGGTAACCGAACGACCACGGAGCGTCATGTTGGTTGTCTCGGGCTTACAAATGCTTTATGTTGCTGATGTCGCCCAATTCAGGGCGACCCAGAGGGGCAATGCTGGGCAGTCGACATCCGGCAGTTCGGACCGTTGCTTCGGCAGGGGTAGGACCCAGACTCTGGTGGGCAGAGAGCACAGGAGGACGGACCGTGACTAGGTCCTTTCAGGTGGCAATGGTGACCGTCGGACGAGTAGACGTTCGCGCCCATGATCTTGTCGCTCAGTACCTCGACCTTTGCGGGAGGGTTTCATGACCAACGCCATGAAGCGCAATCCCAGGGGTGGAAGTGGCCCTCGAGCGGCCCTCTACGCCCTCGGCATCCTCGTCGCCATCATGGCCGCCGTCTTGGTCAAGACGACTGCCATCGACAACAACGGCCTGGCCAAGTCCGCCAACCTCACCAGCTACAACCCGCTGACGGTCGCCCCGGTCTCCAACATGACGGGCAACACCGGCATGCCGATCGCGCCGCTGGCACCGACGGCGACCGACTCACAGACCACGCCCTTCCCTGTCATCACGTGGACCGCCATCGGCCTGCCTCCGGGCCTGACGATCTCGCGTTCGTCCGGGTTGGTCACCGGCACACCGCAGCTCGCCGGCACCTATCAGGTCACGATCACCGCCAAAGACAATGCCCGTCCGCCGACGTACGGCTCGACCTCCTTCAACTGGTACATCGGCAACATGGCCCCGACCGTCACCCAGGTGGCACCCGTCGTGAGCCAAGGCGTGGGTGGCATCCGGGTCGTCATCATCGGCAAGAACTTCGCCAACGCCTCTGCCGTCCACTTCGGCACCGTCGACGCTGGCAGCATCACCGTCAACCGGGCCGGCACCAAGATCGTCACCTACGCCCCGCCCGAAACAGCAGGAACGGTCGACGTCACCGTCACCGCGATGGGCGGCACCAGTGCTGCTGTTGCCGGCGACCAGTTCACCTACCTCGCACCCCACATCAGCCTCGTGGCGACGTCGACCGGAACGGTCAACGGCGGCACTCGGGTGCGCATCTCGGGGACCGGCCTTGCCGGTGCGACGTCAGTAAGCTTCGGCGGCCAGTCGAGCGCCGAGTTCACGGTCCGACACAACGGCACGCTGCTGACCGCTGTCGCCCCTGGAGGCTCGGTCGGAACCGTCACCATCGTCGTGGTCACCCCCGGTGGAACTACGTCGAGCAGCGGTCACAACGACTTCACCTACGTGATCCCCCTGCCGCCGGCGCCCAAGGTGGGCAAGCACCACAAGTAGGAGGCGGGCGGCAACGCCCACAGGTATCCAAGAACGCCCGACCGGATCTCCGGTCGGGCGTTCTGCATTTCCAGGGACGGTCCGGCTGACAGTGGAGCTGCACCTGGAACCTGGGCTGTTGACAGGTTCCGACTGACGGGCGGCGGAGGCCCAAGGCGAACGGCTGCCTCGACCGAGATCATCGAGAAGTCCTCCCCTGCCGTTTGCGTCCCAATGACCTCACTCCACCCTTCGAACGCTGTCGGTGAGACCCGAGGTGCAGGTCGGTCGCTGCTCGGTGCAGGTCGGTGGCAACGGCCGTTTTCGGTTGTGCCGACAAGCCTGGGTGCCGAATATGGATAGCAACGCCGGAGACGGCGGAGCAGACCTACGAGGGGCAGATCTCGCAGGACGGGTTTCCAGGACCCTTCCTAGCGGGCATTACGGGAGGAACAGCTCTAGTGCGCATTGCAATTCCAGGC
>CAININ010000406.1 GCA_903849265.1 uncultured Acidimicrobiaceae bacterium | reverse complement strand
CGGGCCAGGGCGGCGATGCCCGGAGCGAACACGCCGTCGTCGTTGGTGATCAGGATGCGCATTGCGGGGATTCCGTTCGTCGGCCGTCGCGTGCCGCCGCCAGCGAGGGGCGTGGGATCATCGCGAGGGGGTCTCGGCGGGCCGGTACGGCCGCTTCGCCTACCATACCGGTCGACATCGAATACCGAACGGTGCGGACCTCGTGCTGTATGCCATCGGATCGCTGTCGGCATGCACGGCCGCCCCGACCAGGGACGACGGGCCCCACCGATGTGCGCAACCGCTATCAAGGAACGCAGACCAGAACCCATGCCAGCACCGACCTCCTCCTCGGACCAGTCACCCGCCCAGACCTCGGCTGCCACGGGCGCCCAGTGGCTGATCGGCCACGGACATCAGCGGGCCATCATCACCGAGGTCGGTGCCACGCTGCGGTCGCTGACCGTCGGCGACCGAGCCGTCGTGGACGGGTTCGGATCCGATGAGTGGAGCCATGGCGGCCGGGGTCAGGTGCTCGCCCCGTGGCCCAACCGTTTGGGCGATGGTGCCTATACCTTCCAGGACGTGTCGGCCCAGGCGCCGCTCGACGAGGTCGGACGGCGCAACGCCATCCACGGCCTGGTCCGCTGGCTCCCCTGGCGGCTCACCGGCCGGGCGCAGAACCGTGTCGGCTTGGAGTGTGAGCTCCATCCTTCGCCGGCCTATCCCTTCTCCCTCCGGATCGAGGTCGAGTACCGGCTCGGACGCGAAGGGCTCACCGTGACGACAGACGCGCAGAACTTCGGCGATGGCGACCTCCCGTTCGGACTCGGATTCCATCCCTATCTCACAGTGGGCACGACGACCGTCGACCAGTCGAGGCTGCGGGTGCCGGCGAACAGCCGCCTGGTCACTGATGAGCGGGGTCTGCCCACCGGGAAAGTCGGTGTCGCCGGCACCGAGTACGACTTCACCACCGCCCGCCCTGTCGGCGTGACCCGCCTCGACACCGCCTACTGCGATCTGACCCGCGACAGCGACGGTCGCGTGCGGGTCGAGCTCGACCACCCGGACGGTGACGCCGGGGTCACCCTCTGGGCCGACGAGCGGTTCGGGTACCTGATGGCGTACACCGGGGACACCTTGGACGAGGGGTCCCGGCGCACGGCCCTGGCGGTCGAGCCGATGACTTGCCCCCCGGACGCGTTTCGGACCGGCACTGACCTGACGGTGCTGCGCCCCGGAGCCCGATGGACCGGCACCTGGGGCATTACGCCTCGCTAGATCCAGCGATCATCCGGGGGGTCGATGCGGGCACGTGCCGATTGCTTTAGCTAGTCCGGTCCGGGCAACGAGGAATCGCTGATTCCTGCAACCATCGTCGGGGGTGATTGACACCCGGGCCGCAACTGGTCAAGATGATGACTAATCAGCAGGGTTCGGGCAGTCGATGTGACTTCGAGGGGAAGATGATCGTGAAACGGGTATTTCGGTTGGCAGGCATGGGTGCGGCGTTGTCCGGCCTGATCGTGGGCGGTGCAGTAGTCGCTGCCGCTCCGGCGTTCGCAAGTACGACCAACGCCACGACCTCGACGGTCACGGCCAGCAAGGCGACCATGACCTCGGGTCAGCCGGTCGCATTCAAGGTCGCAGTTGTTCCGGCCAAGGTCGGCACGACCAAGATCACCGGAACGGTGGCCTGGACAGTCACCGGGCACGATGGGACGGTCGTCCCGTGCACCACGGAGGTCCTGCTGTCTTCGGGTGGAGTGGCCAAGTGCTCGATCGACAAGGGCATCCTGCTGGCCGGCAACTCGCCGTACGTGGCGTCCGCCGTGTACTCCGGCGACGCAACCTTCGACTCGAGCACCGGATCGTTCAGTGAGCCGGTGACTCCGACGACTACACGGGTGAAGATCGCATTGAGCGCCACTCCGACCAGCGGTGCCGCCACCGTAGTGACGGTGACCGTCGTCGATGGCCCGGCGACGGACCTGATCTCGGGCAACGTGGTGTTCACCATCGGATCGCAGTACCACCAGAGCGGCGTAGCTGCACGGTGCACTGGCACCCTGACGCCAGTCGCCAACAACAACGTCAAGGTGGTGTCGGCGCAGACAGCAGTGTGCACCCTGCCTGCTGGATGGATGATCGTGCCCCGGGCGACGACGTCGAACCCGAAGCCGGCCAACGGTTGGTCGATCTCTGCGGTCTACACGGGCAATGCCAGTTTCGTCACCTCGTACGCAACCAAGTTGGGGACCGCCAAGTTCTAAGCGGTCCTGAAGGGCCCCGGCGCCGATGGCGTTCTGGGTCAGTTCGGTGCGAGTGAGTCTTCGGACCGCTCGAGCCGTGAAGTGTCACTAGATCGGGAACACCCCGGGCCCTCGGCCCGGGGTGTTCTTCGTCTTGGAGAAGTGCGCGGACACCAGGCTGGGCGTTGCTCGCCTCGTCAATGCCGCGTGGAGATTTTCCGCGATCGCAGCATCTGGTTGCCCGGCGGGTGCCAGCGCCAGGAGATCGCAGGGCCCCCGGAAGGCTTCGGGTCGGATGGCTACGACATAGATGGCGAATTCCTCGCAAGGGTCTCCGTGGCGCCGGCGCTGCCGCCGGACGCAACAGGACGGGAGGCGGGGGAGACGGGGGAGGCGGGGCAACCTGCAGTCGAGAAGCACCCGATGAGACGATGACGACTCGGCCCTTGGGCCGGTGCGTGTGGTGCGCCCCCCCGGATTCGAACCGGGAACCTGCGGATTAAGAGTCCGTTGCTCTGCCGTTGAGCTAGAGGCGCATGAATATCAAATGTAACGGTACCCCCCGGACGGCACGGTTGGGATTTCCGTGCCTCGGGGGACTGAGGGTGACCGACGGGGTTCGAACCCGCGGCCTCCGGGATCACAACCCGGCGCTCTGACCAACTGAGCTACGGCCACCAAGGAGCCTCTAGTGTGGCACATGCCGATGGTGGCCCGGACCCGTTCCGGCAGCTTTGTACCTCGCCCTTGTAGCTCAACTGGATAGAGCAGGTGGTTTCTACCCATCAGGTTGGGGGTTCGACTCCCTCCGGGGGCACTCGAGCGGGCCGGGCCGGGCCCCATCGGCCCTTCTGCAGCCAATGTTTCCGTCGGTGGTCGACCAACGGCGGGGCAGCGGGCCGAGCTGGTCGCACTGGTCGCACTGGTCGAGTTCACTGGCGCGGGTGGAGCAGACGGATCAAACGCTCTATTCTGACAACAGCCCATGCGTACCGAACCGACGTCTCGTTTCCGCCGCCGCTCCGTTTCCGCACTTGTGGCAGGTGCGGCACTCGTTGTCATGACGGGCCTGGCGCCCACCACCTCGGGCGCCATCGCCGGTGCGACGGCACCTAGGGCACCTAGGGCACCCATGACCTCCACGTCCGCCCGCCTGCTCGGTACTCCGACGTTCACCGAGACATGGTCGACCGGCCCGCTCGCCGACATCGGGACCCCGATCGCCCAGTCCTCGCCCATTCCGGTGACGCTGAACGGCACGCCCTCGATCGTCGTGGGTGACCGAGGTGCCCACCTCTACGCTTTCGAACTAGGCAATCCGCCGCTCGCCCCGGGAATGAAACCAGCGGCGCCGTCGGCCAAGGTCCCCGTTCCAACACCCACCGTGCCCGCTGGATGGGCAGATGTCCATACCAACGCTCCCATTGATTCGACCCCCTCGGTCGCACCAGTGGCCAGTGGGGGATCCGCTGTCCTAGTGGGCTCGGGCAATGACCTCAACCCGACGGGCGGGGGATACCAGGCGTACAACTCCGACGGCTCGATCCGTTGGATCACCCCGGTGGTGAACCCGCCAAGTGACGCCATCCCATTCGGTGGGGTGATCGCCGGCATCGCCGTCGGGCCCCTGCAGGGCACCACCGGCGGTCCGTCGGCGTTCGCCGGCTCGCTCGGCCAAGTGTCCTACGCCCTCGACCCGTTGTCGGGGTCACCACTGCCGGGCTGGCCGTATCTCAACACTGACAGCACCCACGGCACGGCAGCCATGGCTGACCTCTACGGCACCGGACGCAGCGAGGTGGTCGAGGCATCGGACCAGTCCCAAGGCTTCGGAAATGGCCAGAACTATCAGAACGGCGGGCAGCTCCGAGTCTTCACCGGCTCCGGCAACCTGATCTGCCGGGCAACGACCAACCAAGTCCTGGACTCGTCCCCCGCAGTGGGCGGCTTCCTCTCGGGCGGGGCGACGGGCATCGTGGTCGGCACCGGGGCGTTCTTCCCTGGAGCATCGGACACCGGCACCGTCAAGGCCTACGACACCCGCTGCCGGCCGATCTGGTCGACGAACGTAGGTGGCAGCACGTTTTCG
>CAININ010000405.1 GCA_903849265.1 uncultured Acidimicrobiaceae bacterium | reverse complement strand
GGGCGGTTCATCGTCACGATGGCGGTAGTGCCGACGACCTCGAAGCTCAGGTGCTCGGTCTCGATCATGGTGCTGCTCCCTTCGGGGCCGGCGTGCAGTGCCGATCCCCCTCGTGCGCCGGAGCGCTGCGATGTTGATGTGACCACCGGGCGATGCCGGTAGCGCATTGAATGTAGAACGGATTCTACTTTCCGCGCGTCACGGTGCCCCATCCGGGCTCCTGAGCCCGCCCAAGGGTCGAGCGCCATGCCCGGCCGCGTGTCAGGTCGGCGTGGGCCCGTCGGCGATGCCCGCCACCGGGGCGTTCAAGGGGAAACCACCGGTCGATCCCTCGAAGGCGGCGTCCCCGAAGGCGAAGATCCCGCCGTCCGAGGCCGTCAACCAATAGCCGGCCCCCGATGCAGTGGAGGCCATTCCCACCACGGGCCGGTTCAACGACTGGCCGCCCATGGAGCCGTGGTAGCCAGCAACGCCGAAGGCGAAGATGCCGCCGTCCGAGGCCACCAACCAGTAGCCGGAACCTCCACCTGCCGGCGGTGTGGCCATGCCGACGATGGGCCGCACCAGGGACAAGCCTCCCGCCGATCCTTCGAACGGTGCCGAGCCGAAGGAGAACACCCCTCCATCCGTCGCCACCAGTCGGTATCCGCCAGCATCGGGGCCAGACGCCATGCCGACGATCGGCGCATTGAGGTGCACGCCTCCAGTGGATCCGGCGAACCGAGCATCGCCGAATGCAAAGACACCCCCGTCTGCGCCGACCAGCCAGTAGCCCTGCCCGTCCGGGGTGGCCGCCATGCCTACGATCGGTGCCGTCAGGTGCAATGCGCCGGTGGATCCGTAGAACCCGGCGGAACCGAAGGCGAAGATGCCACCGTCGGACGCGACCAGCCAGTAGCCCTGGTGATCAGGAGTCGTCGCCATGCCGACCAGTGGGCGGGCGAGCACCAGGTTTCCTGCCGATCCGTAGAACCCGGCGGACCCGAAGGCAAAGATGCCGCCATCGGACGCGGCCAGCCAGTAGCCGGGTGACGGCGGCCGTGGCGCCGGAGGGCCAGGCAGGCAGGCCGGCCCGACGAAGGCATGGAGCTGGTTCGACGAGGGAGCGATGACCAGGCCGTCTGCCGCGGCTGGCGACGGGAACGACGTGGGTCCCGATCCGACCGCGAACTGCTGGACTGCGTTGCCCGACGCCGGATCGAGTGCGTAGAGCGTGCCGCCACTCATGGACCACACCAGGTTGCCGGCCACGATGGGCGACCCATGCGCGCCGCTCGACGTGTGCCAGAGGGCCGTCGGCGCCGCCGTGGTCGGCCGCACGGCACGCAGTCCGTCTGCGCACGGCACAAAGAGCGTCCCATTCAGATCAGCGGAACCCCCGAACGGCTCAGACCCGCAGAAGCCGGCACTTGAGGCAACCTGGCCACCCACCCCGCCGAGCGACGACTGGTGCAGCACGTAGGCGGTCCTGGCCTTCCCGACCTCGAACACCAGTCCGTTCGCAAGGAGCGCCGGGGTGGTGGATCCCAGATCGGCATCGGTGGCGTTGTCCGACGGCCACGACGTCGGGGCGAAGGCATCGATCAGCGTTGCCGTCGGACTCAGCTTCAGGACACCGTCGCTGTTGTCGTACTGCTGGCCACCCGAGGTGTAGGCGCTGTTCCCGGTGGCCACCCAGATGTTCCCTTGCTGGTCGATCGCTGGTGCCGCACCGCCCATCCACACCGCGCCTTGGCTGTCACCGGGCAGGTTCGCCACGACGAAGTCCGTGGGTGCCGTCCCGTCTTCCGGGGCCGAGACGACGAGCCCGTGATAGGGACCGCAGTCCCCCGCATTGCCGCCGAAGCCCACGATCACCCGGCCTTGAGTGAGGGCCAGGGAGGCGCGCTGGAGCTCGTGTGCCGGCGACGTCACCGATGCCGGGTCGATGACCTCGTCGAGCAGGGCCGCTCCAGTGTAGAGATCGAGTCCGATGAGGTGATGAGCGGCTTCTGCCCCGGCCTGCTCGGCGGCAACCACGAAGATCTCGCCACGGGCGGCGTCGATCACCGGGGTCGAGGTGATCCCCACGGTCGGGGTGATGTTGCCGCAGAGCCCCGGAACAGAGGACTTGAGGAACGGTGTGCCGACATGGGTCTTCCACACCACCGACCCGGTGTCGGCCGCAAGGGCGTAGACCGTGTCGTTCTCGGTGGCGGCGTAGACCCGGCCGGTGGCAACCAGAGGCTGCCCGTAGAGGCTCCCGTCGAGTGCCGGCGAGGTCCATGCCTGTGTCGCCGGCGAGAACGAGGCTCCGGATGCGTCGACCCCGGTGCGCAGGCCGTTCTGATCGAACGTCGTCCACGTCGAGTCGGCGATGGCGTGGAGGCCGACAGGGGTGCCGGTCCCACCGGCTGTCGCCGAAGTGGTCGTGCAGGCGGTGACGGCAACGGCGCCGAGGGCGATGATGAGCCCCCGGTGCAGCCGGTCGACGGTCTTGGAGATGCGTCGGTTGCGCATCCCTCTACTCAATCATGCTTGCCCACCCATTGGCAGGCCGATGGCAGGCCGAGGCGGCCCGCTGACCGATCAGATCCGCTCGATGATGGTGCCGGTGGCCAGTGCGCCACCGCAGCACATGGTGATCAGAGCCAGGTTCTTGTCGGTCCGCTCCAACTCGTGGAGGGCAGTGGTGATCAGGCGGGCGCCCGTCGATCCCACCGGGTGGCCGAGGGCGATGGCCCCGCCGTTGACGTTGACCTTGTCCCAGTCGACCTCGTGGACCTTGCCCCAGGACATGACCACGGAGGCGAACGCCTCGTTGACCTCGAAGATGTCGATGTCGGCCATGGTCATGCCGGCCTTCTTCAGCACGTCCGCAGTGGCGGCGATCGGACCGTCGAGGTGGTAGTAGGGATCGGAGCCGACCAGCGTCTGGGCCACGATGCGGGCCCGGGGGCGCAGTCCGGCCTGGCCGGCGCGCTCTTGGGACATCCACAGCACAGCTGCGGCACCGTCGGAGATCTGCGAACTGTTTCCGGCGTGGTGCATGCCTTCGGGAAGCACCGGCTTGAGTCCGGCCAGGCCCTCCGCTGTCGTCTCGCGAGGGCCCTGGTCGCGGGCGACCATGTTGGTCTCGCCCGTCGGTCCCTCAGCACCCATGACCGGAGCCTCGACCGAGATGATCTCCCGGTCGAAACGACCCTCGGCCACTGCCACGGCAGCCTTACGCTGCGACTCCAGGCCCAGCCAGTCGACGTCGGCCCGGGTGATCCCGTACTTCTGGGCGATCCGCTCGGCGGCATTGAACTGGTCGGGCATATCCCACGGGAACTCTTCGGGACGCGACTTGCCCGGACCGTTGTACGCATTGGCACCGAGGCCGACCCGGCTCATGGCCTCGACTCCGCAGGCGATACCGGCGTGGATGGCATCGGCGCTGATCAGGTTGGCGATGAAGTTGTTGGCCTGCTGGGCCGAGCCGCACTGGCAGTCGACGGTGGTCGCCGCCGTCTCGTACGGCATGCCCTGGCTGAGCCAGGCGGTCCGGGTGACATTGGATGCCTGCTCGCCGGCCTGGGTCACACAACCGCCGACGATCTGCTCGACGCCGCCCGGCTCGATGCCGGCCTTCTTCACCACGCCGACCTGCGCCCTGCCGAGGAGCTCGGCTGCGTGCAGCCCGGAGAGCCATCCGTTGCGCTTACCGATCGGAGTGCGGACTGCTTCGACGATGACCGGCTGAGCCATGATGAATCCCCTTTGAGCGTTCTGGTCGGTGTGGACGACGTGCGGGTGACGGGAGGCGGGCACAACGGTGTCTGCCCCCGGGTGGGGAAGTATAGAACCGGTTCTACTGTCCAGGCCCGTCCGGGCCGATCGGAGTTGACCGCCGGTTCGGTACAGTAGTTGTGCACGCAATGAACTGCGTGCCGAATCGGCCGAAACTGCCGTCGCCGCCTGTTACCCCCAGGGAGCCCTGTGTCCAAGCCTGTTCTCCAAATCATCGTTGGAAGCACCCGCCCCGGTCGCGTCGGGCTCCCCGTCGCCCGGTGGTTCGAAGGCGTGGCCGTCGAGCACGCCGCCTTCGACGTCGAACTGGTCGACCTGGCCGAGGTGGCTCTCCCCATGTTCGATGAGGCGGTCCATCCGATCCTCCGCCAGTACGAGCAGGACCACGCCATCGAGTGGGCGGAGACGATCCGTCGGGGCGACGCCTTCGTCTTCGTCCATCCCGAGTACAACCACAGCTTCAACGCTGCCTTGAAGAACGCCATCGACTACCTCCACTCCGAGTGGAGCTACAAGCCGGTCGGCTTCGTCAGCTACGGCGGCGTGTCCGCGGGGACCCGCGCCGTGCAGGCGCTGAAGCCCGTCGTGGCCGCGCTGCGCATGACGCCCGCCGTCGATGCGGTCGCCATACCTTTCGTGACGCAGTTCATCGACGAGGACGGGCGGTTCGTGCCCAACGAACTGCTCATCCAGGCGGCCGCCGGGATGCTGGCCGAACTGGTCCGACTCGACGCCGTTCTCCATCCCTTGCGTACGCCCGAGCTCGCCCGCCTGGCCCACTGATCGACTGATCTGCTCGACGCACTCCCCTCGTTCGGTTGCGCACCATGGGTTACTCTTCGCCGGTCGGACCGGCGGGGATGCCGGCTCGGACCCCGGACCCCGCTGGTTCCGGGACCGTAGGGTGCTACAGGTGGCACGCTATCGGCCGCCTTGGACAAGGGGAGTACAACGTGCGTCTTTCAACGGCCCTGGCAGGTATCGGCCTCACCGCTCTGGCGCTGGCCACCGGGTGCTCTTCGGCCACCTCCAGCCCGGCGTCCACCTCGACCCCCACCCTCGCCTACCAGCAGACCGGTTCGAACGCGGTCGGCGTCACCACCCTCGATCTCGGCTCTGCCGGTGCCGTGTTCGGCGAACGATCCGCCACCGTCTTCTACCCGGCCGACGCCGCTCAAGTGGCTGGCAAACCTCGGTTCAGCTACACCGAGGCCCAGACCCTGCCCTCCGCTCTCCAGGGGATCCTGCCGGCGAAGTACAACACCACGACAAGCGTCAACGCCTACGTCGGTCCTCCTGCCTCGACCAAAGGCCCGTACCCGGTCGTCCTGTTCAGCCACGGGTATGG
>CAININ010000404.1 GCA_903849265.1 uncultured Acidimicrobiaceae bacterium | reverse complement strand
CGGTGCGCAGCGCACTTCCGACCTTGTCCCGGTTTTCGCGGATCTCCATGTCGATGAAGTCGATCACGATGATTCCACCGATGTCCCGTAGGCGGAGCTGGCGTGCCACTTCGTCGGCGGCTTCGAGGTTGTTCCGGTAGACCGTCTCCTCCAAGTTGGTGGTGCCCACGTTCTTTCCGGTGTTGACGTCGATGACGGTCAGTGCCTCGGTACGGTCGATCACCAGAGATCCGCCCGACGGCAGGAACACCTTGCGGTCGAGTGCCTTGTGGAGCTGCTCGTGCACGTGGAACCGCTCGAACAGAGGCAGCGCCTCGGCCTCGGGATCGAAGTACTCGACCCGGTCGGCCAGCTCGGGGTTGACCGCCCCCACGTAGCCCCTGACCTCCTCGTACAGGGCCAGGTCGTCGATGACGACGGCCCGGTACTCCCGGTTGAGCTCCTCGCGGATGACCCGCACGGCAATGGCCGGCTCTCGGTAGAGCAGGGCTGCGCCCTGGCCCTTCAGCGAGTCGGCGGCGATGGTGTCCCACTTGCCGACCAGGCGATCGATGTCCTGCTCGAGCTCCTCGGCACTGGCGCCGGCGGCCGCCGTGCGGACGATGAGGCCGTGGCCATCGGGCCGTACGGCGTCAACGATCCGACGTAGACGCTTGCGCTCGGCATCGTCGAGGCGCTTGGAGATCCCGTAGGCGGTCGAGTTGGGGACGAGGACCACGAAGCGACCAGGGAGGGAGACTTCCTGGGTGAGCCGGGCCCCCTTGGCCCCGATCGGGTTCTTGGTGACCTGACAGAGGATGGTCTGGCCCGGCTTGAGCAGCTGCTCGATCCTGGGCTCGGCGCCGCCCTTGCCGGTCTCCACGTCGTCGGTGTCGTAGCGGACGTCTCCGTGATAGAGCACGGCGTTCTTCGGCGTGCCGATATCGATGAAGGCCGCCTCCATGCCGGGCAGGACGTTCTGGACCCGGCCACGGTAGATGTTCCCGTCGATCTGGGTGGCGTCGTCGGAGGCACGAGAGATGTAGTGCTCGACGAGCGTACGTCCCTCGAGGAGGGCGATCTGGGTCATCTCGGGCCGGACGTGGACGCAGATCTGGTAGCGGCCGACCGCCTTGCCCTTGCGCTCACCCCCTCCCTTACGTCCTTCACCTCGGGCTCCGCTGGGCGCCTTGGCTGCTGGCTTGGCGGCTCGTGGGGATGGCGGCTGCTTGGCGCCGCCTTCTACTACTGCCGCCGCACCTGCTCCCCCACCAGCGCGTCCGCCGCCGCCTCCACCGCCTCGGTTGCGGCTGCGTCCGCCACCCGAACGGGCGGGGGCCGGGGCCGGGGCCTCGGCGGCATCCACGGCCCGTGCCGGGCGCGAGTCGCCGATTGACGGACGGGAGTCACCGATCTTCGGGCGCTGGAGCGGAGCGGCGGGGGCCGACGTCGACGTAGACGCCACATCCGAGGTGGGGGCAACCGCACCTAGGTCCCTCACGGCTGGCGCCGGAGCCGATGCTGGCGCCGGAGCCGATGCT
>CAININ010000403.1 GCA_903849265.1 uncultured Acidimicrobiaceae bacterium | reverse complement strand
TCGCCCTCGATCCTAAAGCCGGGAGTAGCGCTCGGCTTCGGTGGTGAACTGCTCGGCGGCTCCGGTGCTGACCGAGGGCCGGGTGAGCGCCACGGCACGCAGCACGTCGGCACCGGTGACCTCGGGTGTCTGGCCGTCGAGTGCACGGTCGAATGCCAGCTGCGCTGCCCGCTGTGCGACGAGGGCAAAGTCTGCCGGGGTGAATCCGGGCGTGCGAGAGGCCACCTCGGCGGGGTCGCCGGCCGGGAGGAACTCGGCCGACAACTCCGCCCGTTCGATCTCATCGGGGGCTCCCACTGGGATGATGAGGTCGAAACGACCCGGTCGCAGCAGTGCGGGGTCGATGGAGGCGATCGAGTTGGTGGCCATCACCACCAGCCGGTCGGGCCGGGACTTGAACATCGGCACCGCTTTCAACAGTTCGTTCACCAAGGGCTGGCTGTCGGGCCGCTCCGCCCGGTCCGAGGCGATCTCGTCGGCCTCGTCGATGAAGCAGACCAGACGGTCGACCCGTCCGAGCTCAGTCAACGCCTCGCGCAGGGCCCGAGCCCCTTCGACCCCTTGTCCGAGCAGCGACGGGTGGAGCTCGACGAATGCCCAAGAGAGGCGCGAAGCGATCGCCCGGGCGAACGACGTCTTGCCGGTGCCCGGAGGCCCGAACAGCAGCACGGCCGCCGGGGGCCGGAGCCCGAGCCGGTCGGCGAGCTCAGTGTGGGCCAGCGGGGCAACCACCCGCCGGTCCAGAATCTCTTTGGCCGCCGAGAACCCCTTCATGGACTCCCACAGTCCGTCCATGGGCACATACCCGCCGAAGCGTTCAACGAGCGCGAGCTCCTCGGGCACCATCGAGGCGTCCCGGGCGTAGAGGTGGAGACCTTCGAGGTGGGTGAATCCCTGGTTGACGAAGGCATCCTCGCCGACCTGGCCGGCCTGGACGAACGCCAGCAGGCGGCAGGCGCCCCGGGGGATGATCTCTTGATCGAGGCGTCGCAGCAAGGCCGATCCGATGCCCTGGCGCCGCCAGTCAGGGTGGAGGGCGAAGGCGAGGAGATGCGCGTCAGGACCGCTCACCCGGGCCACCACTGCGCCCACCAGCTCGCCGCCAGACGAGACCGCCACGACGGCGGGCTCGTGCTGATGCAGCGCTTCCATGACGTCGCTGCGTCCATAGGCGGCACCGGTGGCGATGCCGGACATGTCGATGAGCGTCACGACGTCATCGACCGGGGCCACGGGGTCACGGTCGCCCAGGGTGTGGACCTTCCAACTGGTGGTCAAGAGTCCGTCCTCCTCGTCCGCAGGACCCGAATCGTAGGGGAGGACACTCGGGCTTGCTGGTTGACGCGATGTTCGAACGGTCGTTGACCCTGGAGCCACGACAGCGCACACTGTGGGCGTGGCCCGACGGGCCGGTCAGGAGACCTCGTGGGACAGTGGCCAAAAGCAGAGCTCGAGTCGGCCTTCGTGGAATACCAGAAGCGTGCGGACGAGTCAGGGTCGAGCGGCGACTGGCGGCCGTGGGCCGACCTGTTCACCGAGGATGCGGAGTACATCGAGCACCTCTACGGCAGGATGCAGGGCCGCGAGGTGATCTACGAGTGGATCCAGAAGACCATGTCGACCTATCCCGGTAGCGACATGCCGGATTTCCCCATCGAGTGGTACCTCATCGACGAGGACAAAGGCTGGGTGGTGTGCCAGGTCTGGAACCGGATGCGCGACCCCGGTGACGGCAGCATCCACCAGGAGTACAACATCACCATCTTGAAGTACGCGGGCGACGGACTGTGGTCGTCGGAAGAGGACGTCTACAACCCGATGCACTTCGGCACAATGCTCGCCCGTTGGGAGGCGGCCCGGGACGCGGCCGCATCGGTGTGATCGGCTCCTGGTCGCCCGGTCCGAAGTAGCGTCGCCGTCGTGGAGAAACGAAGGCTCGGCCGGACCGACCACCATTCGTCAGTGGCCATCTTGGGGGGTGCCGCATTCTGGGACGGTGATGCCGAGACCGCCGCCGCCTCGTTCGCGGCTGCGCTCGCTGCAGGGGTCAACCATCTTGATGTCGCACCGCAGTACGGCCAGGCCCAGAACGTCTTAGGCCCGCTCATCGCACCAGTGCGTGACGAGCTCTTCGTGGCGTGCAAGACCCTGCGCCACGACCCGGACGGCGTGCGCGCACAGATGGAGGATTCGCTGGCGCTGCTGCACTGCGATGCGTTCGACCTCTATCAGCTCCACGCCGTCACCGACCTCGCCGAACTCGACTCGCGCGACCGAGCCGTGCGCGCCATCCTGGCTGCCCGGGACGAAGGCCTCACCCGGTGGGTGGGGATCACCGGGCACGAGCACACCGCCCCGGCCGCCCACCTCGAGGCGCTGAAGCGCTACGACCTCGACACTGTGATGTTCCCGGTGAATCCCCGGCTGTGGGCAGACCCCGAGTACCGGCGCGATGCCGAGGCGCTGCTCGAGTATGCCGCCGAGCACGATGTCGGGGTGATGGCCATTAAGGCCGCCGCCGCTCGGCCGTGGGCCGGCCGCGAGGCCACCGCCACCACCTGGTACGAGCCGTACACGAGGGCCGACGAAGTCGACCGCGGGGTCCGGTTCGCTCTGTCAACCCCTGGAGTCCACGCCTTCTGCACGCCGGGCGATCACGGCGTGCTTGCCACAGCGCTGACCGCCGCGACTGGCGACCTGGCCATGGACGGGACCGCACGCGAAGCGGCCATGGCCGAGGTCGCCCAGGAGTCATCGATCTTCCCGATGTTCCCCGTCTGAGCTCGAGAGGACCGACCACATGGTGCACGAGCAAGGCGGAACGGCGGATCATGCCGCCGGATCAGAGGTCGCACTGGTGGCCCCGCTGCAAGGCACCGTGGTTCTGCTCCCGTTCGCACCAGGTGATTCCCTGGCTGCCGGGGCGATCGTGGTCGTGCTCGAGTCGATGAAGATGGAGCATGTGGTGCGCACGCCTGTGACCGGCACCTTGCAGCACCTCGGTGTGGCCCTCGGGGGTCTGGTGGCGGTGGGTGACCCGCTGGCCGTGGTCGAGGCAGGGGAGGCCGTGGACGGGCTGGCGGTGGCGATCGAGGAGGTCGACCTCGACCACGTCCGCGCCGATCTGGCCGAGCTCTTCGTCCGTCGTGGCCTGCTGACCGATGCCGGCCGGCCAGACATGGTGGAACGTCGACACGCCAAGGGGCGGCGGACGGCCCGCGAGAACATCGACGACTTGTGCGATCCGGAGAGCGTTACCGAGTACGGCGGGTTCGCCATCGCCGCCCAGCGCCGGCGTCGCAGCGTCGAAGAGCTGATCGAGCGCACCCCGGCAGACGGACTCATCGGCGGAACGGCTCGCATCAACGGCGACCGGTTCGACGACGAGCACGCACGGTGCGCCGTGGTCTCCTACGACTACACGGTGCTGGCCGGCACCCAGGGCCAGCAGAACCATCGCAAGAAGGACCGCCTGTTCGAGCTGGTGGAGCGGCTACGTCTACCGCTGGTGCTGTTCGCCGAAGGCGGCGGTGGCCGACCAGGTGACACCGACTACGCCGTAATCACCGGGCTCGACACCCAGGCCTTCGCCCTGTTCGCCAAGTTGAGCGGCCTGGTGCCGCTGGTGGGGATCGCCTCGGGCTGGTGCTTCGCAGGCAACGCAGCGCTGCTGGGGTGCTGCGACGTGATCATCGCCACCGTTGGCACATCGATCGGGATGGGTGGCCCGGCCATGATCGAAGGTGGCGGTCTCGGTGCCTACCGTCCCGAAGAGGTGGGGCCCCTGGAGATCCAGGTGCCGAACGGCGTGGTCGACCTGGTGGCAGCTGACGATGCCGAGGCAGTCGAACTGGCCAGGCAGTACCTGTCGTACTTCCAGGGCCCGGTCGACGAGTGGGACTGCGCCGACCAACGGTTACTGCGCTCGGCTATTCCCGAGGAACGCATGCGCGCCTACGACATCCGAGCGCTGATCGGCATCCTGGCCGACACGGGTTCGGTACTGGAGCTGCGTTCCGGGTTCGGCGCCGGCATGGTGACGGCGCTGGCCCGTATCGAAGGCCGCCCGGTCGGCATCGTGGCCAACGATCCCACCTACCTCGGTGGCGCCATCGACGCCGACGGAGCGGACAAAGCGGCGCGGTTCTTCCAGCTGTGCGACGCCCACGATCTGCCCATCGTGTCCTTGTGCGACACCCCGGGCTTCATGGTCGGCCCCGACGCCGAGCGCACCGGCCAGGTCCGCCACGTGAGTCGGATGTTCGTCACAGGGGCGAGCCTGACCGTGCCGTTCTGCACCATCGTCCTGCGCAAGGGTTACGGCCTCGGTGCCCAGGCCATGGCCGGGGGGAGCTTCCGTGCGCCCCTGTTCTTGGTGGCGTGGCCGAGCGGTGAGCTCGGGGGCATGGGACTCGAAGGTGCGGTTCGCCTGGGATTCCGCCGTGAGCTCGAGGCCGTCGAGGATCCGGTGGAGCGCGAGGCGCTGTTCGCCTCGATGGTGGCGCTGGCCTACGAGCACGGCAAGGCGCTCAACGTGGCCACGGCCTATGAGATCGACGACGTGATCGACCCGGCAGAGTCTCGCCGGCGGATCATCGAGGCATTGCGGGCCGTACCTCCGCCAGTACCCCGGACGGGCAAGAAGCGGAGCTGCGTCGACACCTGGTGAGCCTGTTTCGTGGCTGGGACCCGTCAGCCCACCAGCACCTCGTCGGCAAACCGGGACACCGAGGCCCAAGCAGCGATTGCCTCCGGAACTCCCAGGTTGATGAGGCCCTGCACCCCGTGGATCCCGTCGGTGACCACGTCGACCCTTGCGTCGGTCCCGGCGTCTCGAGCGGATCGGGCGACGTGCTCGGCATCGAGCCGGCAGACATCTACTTCGCCGACCTGCAGCAGCAGCGGGGGCAGCCCGGCCAGCGACGCCCGTGCCGGTGACGCTCGGGCATCGGTGACGTCGCCATCCGTTCCGAGGTAGTCACGGGCGCGGGCAGCCAGGAATCCCTCGCTGATGAACGGATCCGGCGCGGCGGGGCCGTCCGACCCGTACCCCCGGGTGGCGAGGTCGATCCAGCCAGACAGGGTCACGACACCAGCGGGCATACCGATGCCTGAGTCACGAGCGGCCTGGGCGGTGGCCAGGGCCAGTCCGCCCCCGCACGAGTCGCCGATGAAGATCGTGCAGTGCGGATCGAGCCCGCCTCCGTCGATTCCGTACTCGACCAGTCCGGCGTAGGCGGCCACACAGTCGTCCAAGGCAGCCGGGAACCGGTGTTCGGGGGCCAGGCGGTAGTCGATCGTGACCACCGGCACCTGCAGGTGGTCAGCGACGAACTCTGCATAAAACAGGTAGGCGTCGAGGTCACAGGAGACGAACGCCCCGCCGTGAAAGAAGACGGCCGCTCCTCGTTCGGGACGGGATGCCGGTGTCGACAGCCATCCGCAGCGCACCCCGCCGGCCTCCACCATTCGGATCGCGGTGCCGGCGGCGAGCGGATGGCCGTGGAGCGGTGCCATCTGAGCTCGCGTGGTGGCCGCGTCATCGTCGGGCCCGGCAAAGTCCGCTGGCATGCCGCCGATGACGGCCGCCAGCAGGTTGCTGGTCATGACTTGTGCTTGGGCTCCCGATATACGACGACGGGGCAGGCGGCATGGGTGGCGCAGTGCTGGCTGACCGATCCGAGCACGACTCCGGTGAAGGCCCGGTGGCCGCGGCTGGCCACTACCAGGAGCCCGCCGTGCTTCGATGCCTCGACCAGGACGTCGCTCGGATGGCCCTCGATGACATGGGCGTGGATGTCGAGGGAGGGGTGCTCGGTGTGCAGCTGTTCGATCACCGGATCGATCATCGACTGGGCGTCGGCGGCCGGGTCGTAGTCGCTCGGGAGGGGGATGGCGTTGCCCCACGAGGTCGGGTACTCCCACGCGTTCACGATGTCGAGGCGGGAGCCGCTGCGCACTGCCTGTTGGGCGGCCCAGCGGAGGGCACCCTCCGAGCCGGGCGATCCGTCGAACCCGACGATGATGGCGTCAGCCGGGTGGTCGTGCGTGTCGGTCGTCAACGTGCTCCTCCAAGTGGGGCTGTCGGCACTTCGGGAGTGCCGGCTCCGAGCGTACTGCTCGGGGATCATGGGGCTGTGTCCCGACGGGCTCATGGTTCCTCCTCGAGTGCGATGCGGCGGCGTGCGGCGGCGATATCGACCTGTTCTGATCCGGGGCCACCCGACGTCTGGCCCTCGTCGCTGCCGGCTGCTCCGACCAGCTGGCCGAAGGTTGCAGCTACCGAGGCACGGAGCGCATCGAGGTCGTATCCGCCCTCGAGGAAGACGAGAAGCCGTCCGGGTTCGGGGGCGTATCCGGCCACGATGCCGGCCAAGGCGGCGAAGTCGCCCGCGGACAGGTCCAGATCGGCCAAGGGGTCGGCCCGGTGGGCGTCGAAGCCGGCCGACACCAGGACCCAGGTAGGGGCGAAGGCATCCACGACAGGGGCAACGACCGTGTCGAAGGCCCGT
>CAININ010000402.1 GCA_903849265.1 uncultured Acidimicrobiaceae bacterium | reverse complement strand
GGTGAAGTTCAGCTTCATGTCCGGCAACAAGGGAAGTTACGCATGGAACTGCGAGTTCCCCTGCGGGCAGATGGTGGCCAGCTTCGGAGGCGTTATGAGTGCATACGGGTTCATGTCGGGGTTCGTCCATGTCGTTTGAGGCTGAAATAGACAAGATCGAAGCGGACACGATCCTGAGCGGCAAGCCGTTCTTTTCGCGACCGAGCGGCAAGATCTTCCTCATCTGGCTGCCCCTGACCATCGTCGGCGTGCTGATCGGGCTCTACGCCCCCCATCACCTGCTGCCCGTCCTGCAGTCGCCGGAGGGCGGCGACGTGTTCGCCACGATCGTGTTCTTCACGGTGCTCGCGGCCCCGGTAGCAGCACTCGTCTACGCCATCAGCTTTTACAGCCTGATCGCCTGGCGTCACAAGGGCGAAGATCCCGATGTGCCCCCGCCGGACGCGGAGCCCCAGCGGGAAAATGGCCCGATGACCGTCCTGTGGCTGGTCGTCTCCACCTTCCTCGTGGTCGTCCTCCTGTTCTGGGGGATCACGGTGTGGAGTGCCCAGCAGATCGTCCACCCGAATGCGCTACAGGTGAACGTGACTGGACAGCAGTGGCTCTGGACCTACAGCTATCCGGGCACCGGTGTGGAGACCCGGAACTTGGAGCTTCCGTTGAACCGCCCGGTGCAGTTCAACATCACCTCGAAGGACGTCACTCACGGCTTTTGGCCGGCGGTCCTCGGCGTGCAGGTCGACGCCAACCCGAACGTCACCACAGTGATCCGGACTACGCCGAACAAACTCGGTGGGTTCACGGTGCAGTGCAGTCAGCTCTGCGGCCTCTATCACGCCTTCATGAACAACAAGGCGTCCGTAGTGACCCCTGCACAGTTCGCGACATGGCTCCAGAGTAACGGGGCGAACCGCATCTCGGCCGCCGTCGCTGCTGGTACGACCCCGGTGGCGGCGACCACCGCGGCCGTGTCTTCATAGTTACAGGATGTCGGGGGATCAGAGCATGAGCGACCAAGTACGCGGCACCTCAGGACGCAGCACCGAAAGGGTACGAACGTGACGACAGCTGTGGCTCCACCACTTCTCGAGGACACGAAGCTTGGGCCCAAGGCCGGCGGCTTCTATCGACGACAGAACATCTGGACCGGACTCGGGTTCGGCATCTTCCTCGGGTTCGTCGCATGGGTGGTCTCGCACGCCACCATCCAGGGGTCCAACTGGGGCTCCGACATGGTCGTCACCTGCACCATGCTCGGATGGGTCATCGGATTCAACGTCGGCATGGGAACGTTCAACGCCCCCATCCGCTGGATGCTCGGGCACGACCAGACCCACGAGGACGAGCTGTACGCCGCCGGCGTCAGCCAGGGAAGTTCGAGGTACTTCAAGTTCTGCACCGACCACAAGGTGGTCGGAACCCAGTATTTGGTCCTGGTAATGGTCCTGTTCGCGGTCGGCGGCACCCTGGCCATGATGATCCGGACCCAGCTCATTACTGCCCACTCGAGCTTCTTGGACCCCCAGACCTATAACGCCATCGTGACCGTGCACGGCATGGTCATGATCATCGCCACCATCATCATGGTGTCGGGCCCCTTCGCCAACTTCATCATGCCGATCATGATCGGCGCCAAGGACATGGCCTTCCCGAGGCTCAACGCCATGAGCTTCTGGGTCGTGTTCTCCGCGGTGCCGTGCCTGCTGGCCACCTTCTTCTTGGGCGGAGTCAACGCCGGATGGACCACCTACGCACCCCTGTCGGTGCAGGCGCCCCCGGCCATGGACGCCTTCGCCATGACGATCATCGTCTTCGTCGTGTCTGTCACCGTCGCCGGTGTCAACACGATCGTGACCGTGGCCACCATGCGGGCCAAGGGCATGACGATGGGACGCCTCCCGATCTTCACCTGGGGATCGGTTGTCGGTGGCGCCCTCGGGCTCTACGCCATGCCCGCCTTCTTGGTGGTCATGACCATGATGATCACCGACCGGGCCACCGGCACCTCGTTCTTCGTGCCGGAGATGGGCGGATCCCAGTGGCTGTGGGAGAACATCTTCTGGATCATGGGCCACCCCGAGGTCTACGTGATCCTCATCCCGCCGGTGGCCGCAGTGCTCGAGATCGCAAGCACCTTCGCCCGCAAGCCGGTGTTCGGCTACAAGGTGGCCATCGCCGGGTTCATCGCCATCGCGTCGTTGTCGATCATGGTCTGGGCGCACCACATGTTCACCACTGGATGGGCACCCAACCTGGCAGGCCCGTTCATGATCACCACGGAGCTCATCTCGATTCCGACCGGGATCATCTTCCTGTGCACGATCGGAACGCTGTGGAGAGGCAGCATCTGGACGAGGCTGCCGATGTACTTCGTCTACTTGTTCATCTGGAACTTCATCATCGGCGGTGTCACGGGGATCTACCTTTCTGACGTCCCGGCCGACCAGTTCTTCCATGGCGACATGTTCGTGACCGCCCACTTCCATTACACGTTGCTCGGCGGCGCCATGATCGGTGCCACCGCGGCGGTCTGCTACTGGTTCCCGAAGGTGACCGGCAGGATGTTGAACGAGCGGATCGGCAAGGTGGCGTTCTGGACCATCGCCCTCGGTATCCAGGTCACCTACTTCGGCCAGTTCTGGGAGGGTTTCCAGGGCATGGCCCGCCGGATCGCCCAGTACAACCCGCAGTTCCAGACGGCCAACCAGATGTCGACCATCGGTGCGTACATCTTGATGACCGGGTGGATCATCTTCCTCTACATGATGCTGAACGCCTGGCGGAGAGGCAAGATCGCCCCGGCCAACCCGTGGCACGCCAAAACACTCGAGTGGAAGGTGCCGACACCGGTGCCGCTGGAGAACTTCGTGGTGGACCCTGTCGTCACCTCGGATCCGTATACGTACGGCGAAGGCGTGCCGGACGGCCAGGTGGTGCCGGAGTTCGCACCGACCAAGGAACCCGAGCTTGTGCCTGCGGGATCCGCAGCCTCTGGTGAACCGACCGCGACCGGAGGGACGAACTGATGTCGATCACGACGACCGACCACGACGATGCCCACGGGCAGGACGACGGTGCCCACGGTGACGACCACGGCCACGGGCCAGTCGTAGAAGGCGCGGAGAACCCGGGCGGACCCCACGAGACCGGCTACAAGCGGGACCAAAAAGAACGGCTGATGCTCTGGCTGTTGATCGGGGGCGACCTGCTGTTCCTGGTCCTCGAGGTCTTCACCTGGTTCTACCTGCGGACGCTGAACACCTCAGGGCTGTGGAACGGGGCCCAGTGCACCACGGCGAGCCCGTGCACCGACGGACTCGGCAATCCGATCACCAGCCCCATCGCCAAGGCCGACCCGAAGCACGCCATCATCATCGCCTGCCTGTCCATCCTGGCTGCAGCGTTCGTATGGATGAGCGAGTTGGCCGCCAAGAAAGGCTCCGCCAAGCGGTCCGTGGCTGGATGGGCCGGGATCGCACTGGTGTTCATGCTGGCTGCCGTGGCCTGGCAGATCTATCAGTTCCAGGTCCTCCCGTTCACGACCATCGACGGTGCCTACGCGTCGACCTACGAGTTCTTCATGGGGTCGACCTTGGCCCACCTGATTCTCATGGCGTTCGTCGGCACGGGGCTGTGGATCCGGGCTGGCAAGGGTCGCTATCAGGGCGGAACCTGGTACCGGGTGCGGCTCATCCGGTTCTTCGCTGTGTGGATCGCTGTCTCGACCACCGTGCTCGTCGTAGTCGCCGCCCTTTTCTACTGAGAAGCCTTCACGCGGGACCGACCGCGCACCCGGCGTCCGGGGCGACGTCTCGGTCCCGGTTCAGGTCTGGGGTAGGGAAGACCCGATGCACCTGGAGAGCGCCGACTAGTCTCACGGCCGGTCGTCAGTTTTCAGTGCGGGAGCCAAGACGACCAGTTCCATAGGTTCCCGCGTCGAGGATGGGGGACCATGAACTCCGGTGACACTGTCTGGGTGCTGATGAGCGCCGCCTTGGTGCTGTTCATGACGCCGGGACTCGCCATGTTCTACGGCGGGATGGTGCGGGCCAAGGGCGTCCTGGCGGTGATGATGCAGAGCTTCTTCTGCATCGGCATCATCACGGTGCTGTGGGCGGTCTACGGATACACCCTGGCCTTCGGCCACGACGTCGGGGGCGGGCTGATGGGCGACTTCAGCCATGTGGGCATGCGCAACATGACCCAGCCGATCGCCGGGTTCCACGGACTGCACGTTGCACCCGAAGCCGTCATGATCTTCGAGATGATGTTCGCCATCATCACGGCGGCACTCATCAGCGGTGGCACGGTCGACAGGATGCGCTTCGGGGCCTTCATCGTGCTCATCGTGGCGTGGTTCACGCTGGTCTACCTCCCGATGTGCCACTGGGTCTTCAGTCCCGAGGGATGGTTGGCACGTCGAGGCGTGCTCGACTTCGCCGGCGGCACGGTGGTCGAGATCAACTCGGGCTTCTCGGCCCTGGCAGTCGTGCTGGTGCTCGGAAGACGACGGGGATGGCCCAAGGAGGCCATGCCGCCCCACTCGGTGCCGCTCAGCCTCCTCGGTGCGGGCATCTTGTGGTTCGGGTGGTTCGGGTTCAACGCCGGCTCTTCATTGGGCGCCAACGGCGTGGCCGTGAGCGCGTTCGTGAACACCCAGCTGGCCGCCGCGGCAGGCCTCCTGGCCTGGTTGCTGTTCGAAGTCGGTAAGGAGCGGGTGGCGACGACGCTGGGGGCGGCATCCGGGGCGGTGGCGGGCATGGTGGCCATAACGCCCTGTGCCGGGTACGTCGGGCCCATGCCCGCGCTACTCATCGGGGCAGTGGCCGGCCTGGCCTGTGCGGGTGCCGTGCGGGTGAAGTTCCGCTACAAGTACGACGACTCGCTCGACGTCCTGGGTGTCCATGGCGTCGGGGGAGTGATCGGGATGTTGCTGCTGGGACTGTTCGCAGCCAAGTCCGTCAACCACTCCGGGGCGAACGGACTGTTCAGCGGGGGTGGTGTGGCACTCCTCGGTGAGCAGGCGCTTGCAGTGCTGGTGTCGATCGTCTTCTGCTTCGGGGTGACGTATGTCATCGCCAAGGTGGTCGACCGGACCATTGGGCTCCGGGTCTCACCCGAGCAGGAGTTCAGAGGTCTGGATCTCAGCCTGCACGCCGAGACCGCCTATTCGACCGCGAGCGGCGGGCACCTGGGGGCCTGAAATCGGCTGACGCCGTTCGCCGCCGAGCCAGACCCGAGAAGCGGGCCGGCTCGGCGGCCAGACGGCTACGTGCTCAGCTAGCGGGCTGGAGCACGGCGTCGATCACATGGATGACGCCGTTGGACGCCACGATGTCGGTGGTGACGAACTTGGCGGTCCCGCCCTTGCCATCGGTGATGGTGAACGTTCCGTTGTTGTCGTTGATGGTGATGTCGCTGCCTTCGGCCGTCTTGACCGGGCCGGCCATCAGGTCCTTGGCCATGACCTTGCCGGACACGACGTGGTAGGTGAGGATCTTGGTGAGCGCAGCCTTGTTCTGCGGCTCGAGCAGCGTCGTCACGGTTCCAGCCGGCAGCGCAGCGAACGCGGCGTTGGTGGGGGCGAAGACCGTGTAGGGCCCGGTGCCCGACAGCGTGTCGACGAGTCCAGCTGCTTTGACGGCTGCCACCAGTGTCGACAGGTTCGGGGTGGCCTCGGCAATCTGGGCGATCGTCTGGGAGGAGGTCATCGCGGATGTCGTGGGTGTGGTGGATGCCGGTGCCATCGTCGTAGTGGACGACGTCGAGTTGGAGCTGCAGGCGGCTACCAGCAGCCCGGCTGCGACTACGGATGCCAGCAGTGTGGCTTTGCGGAATTTCATGGGTTCTCCTTCGGAGGTTCGGACGTGACGAGCGGGAAGGCTCACTGTTCATTCGGTACCGATCGGCTGCGCGGATGCTGGTGGAGGCCACAGGGGGTCGCCAGACAGGCAATTGAGGGCTCTCACGGCCCTTCGATCGGGGTCGTGCGCTTCTATCGGGTCCAGTCAACGGTCGGACCGACGGCAACGACTGCGGGCACCAGCGCCGCCGTCGGCCAGGACATGTCGGCGCCATGTGTCCAACCGATGGATCACCCTCCCAGGGATGGGCAATCTAGGGTCTCTGTGGGGTTCGGTCCCAACGGGTCGGACCTCCGCGAGGTCGGAGTCGTTCGGCTGTGCCCTTGTGATCGGGCAAGCGGTCGTTTGGTCGACTCGCTCGTTGATCTAGGCCCATGGTGTGCAAGGAGATGTGATGGAGACGATGATGCAGGCGTACCGGTTGGTGGCCTGGGGGCAGCCTCCAGAACTCGTCGAGGTACCGGTGCCTCGGCCTGGGCCCGGTCAGCTCCTCGTGCAGGTAGCGGGCAACGGTCTGTGCCACTCGGACTTCACCATGGGGGAGCTTCCCGGAGAGATCGGCGAGCTGCTGGGGTGGTCGATGCCGTTCACCCTCGGCCACGAAGTCGGCGGGCGCGTCGCCGCATTGGGAGTAGGAGTGGAGGGTCTGGCGGAGGGTGACGCTGTCGCCCTGCGTTCACCCGCATCGTGCGGTTCGTGCTGGTACTGCTCGCGGGGCCAGGACAGCGCCTGCTCGGGCGGGCTGGTGGGGCGCGGGTATGGACGCGACGGGGGGCTGGCCGAGTACGTGCTGGTGGAGTCGTCTGCGGACGTCCTTCCTCTTCGTGGACTTGATCCGGCACTGGCTGGGCCGCTGACCGATGCGGGGGCGACCTCGTACCACGCCGTGCGCCGGGCGCTGCCCCGGCTGACCCCGGGCACGACGGCAGTGGTGATCGGTGCCGGCGGGCTCGGTGCCTTCGCCATCCAGTTCCTCAAGTGCCTGTCGCCGGTGCGGATCGTGGCCGTGGACTCGGATCCCGCCCGGCTCGAGCTGGCGGCTGCCCGTGGTGCCGACGACGTAGTTGCCGGCGTGGACCGTGACACCGTGGGTACGATCCTTGACCTGACCGGGGGCGGGGCTGCTGCTGTGCTCGACTTCGTGGGCGTTGACGCCACGATCAAGGCCGGGCTGCGGTCGCTACGCCCGGGCGGTGTCTACGGCCTGGTCGGTGCGGGCATGGGAACGTTCCCTGGCCCCTGGTATGGGGGGCTGCCCCGTGATGCCGAAATTTTCACCTTCCAAGGGTCGTCGCGGTCCGATGTGGAAGACGTTCTGGCCTTGGCCGACACCGGACATCTCACGATTGATGTCGAGCGGTTCGCCTTGGCTGACGTGGCTGATGCCTATGCCGCGCTCGAGCGGGGCGGCCTGCGGGGCCGAGTGGTGGTCGTTCCCGGAGGCTGAAACTCGGTTGGCTCCAGATCCAGGTCTGGGTCACCAGGATGCACATATATGTGCTCCCTCCCCGATTTCATAGAGGCGTCCCTTGGTCGGTGCGGGCGTTGGTTCGCATCGCAACTGTCAGCGGTAAGTGGCTACTTCGGGTGGAAACTTCATCGAGGGGCGGGGATGTTCGTGGGCCGGGTTCAAGGCCGGGGTGATGACAGAGGGATGCAACAAGTTGCCTGGCTCCTAGCGCACTATCCCGGAAAGAGATCTGCGAACCACAGCGTGGCCCTGTGGCTGAGGAGGATGGCCGTGAGAGGTCCCGGATCGGTCGGGCGAAGAGAGGCCATGACGAAGAAGGCTCCCTGGGCCTCCTCCATATTCCCACCAGCCGCCTCTAACTCTTCCAGGATGGACGTTCGCTGGTCCTCTGATGCGGTCTCCGCGAACAGGATCTTCCAGTACCCGGTCGCTACCGAATCGACGACGGCGACGAACTCCAACTCTCGAGTCACTGGGTCTTGGACGCACTCGACCACGTCGCCGAAGGTGCAGCAGTCGGCAGCGAACGGGACATTCTTGATCACGTACTGGGCTCCACCGAGCGGTAAAGCCCACAGTGACTCACCGGCGATGACATCATCGACGATCGTTACATGCACCTTCACCAGTGCAGATGGACCGGTGCTAACGATGGGGTCGATTGCCATGGACAACATCGTGCCTCGAGGCTGTGACAGCACGTTCGACGGATAGCTTCGACGGCCAGATCGTTAGTGGCAGCGGTCGGATCGGCAGACATCCACTCGGACGGAGTCCACCAAAGGTAGATCACCCCAGATCCTCTAGGAAACCGAGGCAGGGTCGCTTCTGGTTCGAAAGCGCCGGTCTATCCCAGTAACGAGTTCATTGACTGAGTCGGCTCTTTCTCGACGGGATGGCTCGTCCTCGTGCGAGCCGACGTCCTATCCGTGGGGCCATGTCGGTCTCTGCCGGTCAGTGACACCAAATGCTGTCTACTCGCCGAAGGGTTGCGACCACCTCTTGAAGCCATCGTGCCAAAACCCCAGTGAAAGTGGTTCACAGGGAGTTCGTTCTGTCCGGGATGTTGAATCGCACTGGGTTGGCTGGAGGCTCCAGACTTTGGAAACAAGGATGGAGCCATGGCAACCAAGAATCAGCAAACCCTGCCCAAGGGGCGGCGCTACAACCCCGAGGAGAAGGAGCAGGCCGTCCGTCTCGTGCGGACCCTGCGCGATGAACTCGGCACGAGTCACGGAACCGTGCAGCGCGTCGCTGAACAGCTCGGCTACGGCGTCGAGAGCGTGCGCAGCTGGGTCAAACAAGCCGACATCGATGACGGGCTCGTCGGCGGGACCACGACGTCGGACAAGAAGCGCATCACCGAGCTCGAGCAGGAGAACCGCGAGCTCAAGCGAGCCAACTCGATCCTGAAGAGCGCATCAGCTTTCTTCGCGGCGGAGCTCGACCGCCCACATCGCTGATCGTCGAGTACATCGACGAGCACAAGGAGGAGTTCGGGGTCGAGCCCATCTGCACGGCGCTGCAGGTGGCCCCGAGCACCTACTACGCAGCGAGGTCGAGACCG
>CAININ010000401.1 GCA_903849265.1 uncultured Acidimicrobiaceae bacterium | reverse complement strand
CGGGCCGCACGAATCTTGCCGAGCGGAATCATCGCCAACTCGCAGGCGACGCTCCAGACCGTGGTACTACCTCCGGCAACGGGGCGGCGGCTGCGAGCCCGAGCCAGTGGGGACCCGTGCCCGATGGACGAGTTCGAACTGCCAGCGCGGCGCCACGGGCTCCAGGACGGCGACGCCCTCACCGTCGGTATCGTCGGGCGGATCAGTCCGTGGAAGGGCCAGGACGTCTTCCTGCGGGCCTTCGCCCTAGCCTTCCCCGACAGCGGTGCCCGGGCCAGGATCGTCGGCGGTGCGCTCTTCGGCGAGGAGGCCTATGGCGAAACCCTCATGGCGCTGGCTGACGAACTGGGCATTGCCGAGCGGGTCGACTTCACCGGCCACGTCGACGACGTCGCGGCCGAACTGGCCGGCCTCGACATCGCGGTGCACGCCTCGACCATCCCCGAGCCGTTCGGTCAGGTAGTGGTCGAAGCAATGGCCGCCGGTGTCCCGGTCGTCGCCACGAATGCAGGTGGCCCGGCCGAAGTGGTCACCGACGGCGTGGACGGATTGCTCTTCCCCATGGGCGACGTCGAGGGGCTCGCCGAGCGCCTCACCCGACTCGCTCGTGATGGTGAGCTCCGGCGACGCCTGGTAGATGGCGGACGCAAGACGGCGGCCACCTATGCGCCACCGGTGATCGCCGCCGAAGTCGAGGACATCTATCGGCAAGTGCTCGGCGGCTGACGCAGAACAGCGGAGTGGTGGCGCCCTTCGACGAGCGCCGGCGATGGCATCGAACTGGCTCGTTCAATCGGTGGCGCACAGGTCGGGATCGCCGAAATCCCTGGGCGCATCTGGTCCAATGGGGTATCCGGTAGAGGAAGACGGGTTTCTTGTCATCGGACCGCTTGCCGCTCATCCCTCCGACGACCAGGAGTACCCATGAAGAAGCGCAAGATCATTGCCCTCGCAGTCGCAGCACTTGTCGGCCTAGCGATCATGAACATCGCCGAAGCCCCGCCGGCCCTGGCCGCTGCATCCGCCGGCCCAGCCTGGACCGTGGTGCCGCGTGCGGACATCCCCGGCTCGGCGTATGGACTGATCTTCGGTGTCTCGTGCACCTCCCCGACGTCTTGTGTGGGGGTGGGGTACACCAGCTTCGGAAACGCGGGCATCGACCAGACCCTGATCGAGACGTGGGACGGCACCTCGTGGTCCGTCGCCACGAGCTCCAATACGTCGCCGACACAGAGCAACCAGTTGTTCCGGGTCTCCTGCACCTCACGCAAGGCATGCGTCGCTGTCGGCTCAGCCTCCAACGGCACCACCGATCAGACCCTGATCGAGACGTGGGACGGCTCCTCCTGGTCCATCGCATCCAGCCCCAACACGTCGCCCACTCAGGCCAACCAACTCAGCGGTGTCTCCTGCAGCGCTCCCACCGCGTGTGTCGCCGTCGGGTACGCCTGGAACGGCACCGACAATCAGACTCTGATCGAAGCGTGGGACGGCACCGCGTGGTCCATCACCCCCAGCCCCAATACCTCACTCACCCGGGCCAATCAGCTGAGCGGCGTCTCGTGCACGACTCCCACAGCGTGCGTCGCCGTCGGGTACGCCTCGAACGGCACCAACGATCAGACCCTGATAGAGACGTGGGACGGCTCCTCCTGGTCCATCACCCCCAGCCCCGACACATCGCCCACTCAGGGCAACCAGCTCATCGATGTCTCGTGCACGTCGGCGACCACCTGCGTCGCCGTCGGTGGATCCGCATCCGATCCCCCAGCGTTCGACAAGAACCTGATCGTTGCGTGGGATGGCTCCTCCTGGTCCATCACCCCCAGCCCCGATGCCTCAGCGACGTCCAGTCAACTCGCAGGCGTGTCCTGCTCCACTCCCACGTCTTGTGTGGCGGTGGGATACACCAATGTCATCGATTACAACGCCCTGTCCCAGATCCTCACCTGGGATGGCGCCACCTGGTCCCTCACCCGGAACCCTCTCAACCTGACCCCCAACGGAAACGTCATCACCGGCGTGTCGTGCACGTCGCCGACGGCGTGCGTCGCCGTAGGCGGCTACATCTCGGACACGACGACCGACACCGTTGCCACCATGGTCCTGTCGGCAGTCAACTCTGGCGGGTACCGCCTGGCGGCAACTGACGGTGGGGTCTTCGCCTACGGCAGCTCGCCGTTCTTCGGCTCGGCCGGAGCCATCCACCTGAACAAGCCCGTCGTGGGTACCGCATCGACTCCGAACGACCAGGGCTACTGGCTGGTGGCCACCGACGGCGGAGTCTTCGCCTACGGCAACGCCGGCTTCTACGGGTCGGCCGGAGCGATCACGCTGAACAAGCCCATCGTGGGCATGGCTGCCACCGCGGACGGCAAGGGCTACTGGCTGGTTGCGTCGGACGGCGGCATCTTCGCCTACGGCGATGCCGCCTTCTACGGCTCGATGGGCGGGTCACCCCTCAACAAGCCCATCGTCGGGATGTCCCGGACGAACGACGGCAAGGGCTACTGGCTGGTGGCAACCGACGGCGGAGTGTTCG
>CAININ010000400.1 GCA_903849265.1 uncultured Acidimicrobiaceae bacterium | reverse complement strand
GACATGGAGCTCGTCATGCGGATCTGCGACTACATCTACGTCCTCGACTTCGGCGACATCATCGCATCGGGCACGCCCGAGGAGATCCGCCACGACCCGATGGTTCAAGCTGCATACCTCGGGGCCGTCACGGAGCCTGATTCCGACCAGGACGACGATGCCGACCTCATCTTCGAGCCCGTCGAGCCCGTCGAGCCCGTCATCGTGGTGCCCGTAGCCGCCAAGCCCGAGCCCGTTCGAACAGAATCCCCAGAGACGGCTGTCACCAGCACGGCCGACCACGGAGGCGACCAGGTGGCCGGAGCATGAATGACAGGACGAAGGACGCCACGCCAGGTGCGACGGCTACCACGCTGCCGCCGAGCATCTCGGTGCAAGGTGTCCGCGCCTCCTACGGACGGATCGAGGTGCTCCACGGGGTGGATCTCGAGGTACCGGCAGGCAGCATCTTCGCTCTGCTGGGGCCGAACGGCGCCGGCAAGTCCACGCTGCTCAAGGTGCTGAGCGGCCGGATGCGGGCCACGGCCGGGGATGTACTCGTCGGAGGCACCTCCATCGGCAAGACGTCGTCGGAGAAACTGGCCCGCCAAGGCATCTGCGCGGTTCCCGAGGGCAGGGGCATCTTCCCCAACCTCACCGTTCGCGAGAACCTCCGGATCTGGACCTACCGCGGCGGGATCTCGATGAAGGACGTGGAGGAGCAGACGTATGCGACCTTCCCGGTCCTGAAAGAGCGCCGCCGGCAGATGGCCGGGACGATGTCCGGTGGTGAGCAGCAGATGCTGGCCATCTCGCGGGCCCTCGTCACCAACCCCAAGGTCCTGTACCTCGATGAACTGTCGATGGGCCTCGCTCCATTGATCGTGGCCGAGCTCTACGAGCTGGTCGGTGTCCTGGCTCGCCAGGGGATGACGATCGTGCTGGTCGAGCAGTTCGTGACGACCGCCTTAGCCGTAGCTGACCACGCCGCCATCATGGTGCACGGTCGCATCGAGCAGCAGGGCACCCCGTCGGACATGGCCGACGCTGCCCTCAGCATCTACCTGGCCCACTAGCGGCCCAGGCCGGCACTCCAGCCGGCACTCCAGCCGGCACTCCAGCCAGCTCTATCGTCAGCTCTGCTCTGCAGCCAACTCCACGTCGACCGATGGTTCGAAGCCGATGACGGCCACCAGTTCGACGACCCCGCCGGCATCACGGACGTCGCCCTCCGCTGCAGCCAACGCATCGAGCCGCGCCGACGTGTCAGTGACGGTGAGCACCGACACCTCTGCCCGCATCGACCGCTTGGCCGTGGTCTTGGCCCGACGGATCAGGCCGAGGACTTCGGCTGCCACCTCGAGGACGACGTCGACGTCGGAGTCAGTTGCGGCTCCTTGTCCGGCGTCCAGCTCGTCAGCGATCGGCCACGGCGCGATGTGGATCGAGCCGATCTGCCACCATGACCACACTTCTTCGGTCACGAACGGGAGCACCGGCGCCATGAGGCGCAGGAGCACCGAAAGCGCGGCGGCCAGAGCCGCACGGGCCGATTGGGTGCCCGGATCGTCGGCCTCGCCGTAGGCGCGTACCTTGACCAGTTCCAGGTAGTCGTCGCAGAAGGACCAGAAGAAGGCTTCGGTGCGCTCGAGGGCCCGGGCGTAGTCGTAGGCCTCGAATGCGGTGGTGGCCTCGGCGACGACGACGGCCAGCCGGCCGAGCATGGCCTGGTCGATGGGGAAGGTGACGGCCTCGATCGGCGGGACCACGAGAGTTCCGTCTTCACCGGTCAGCCGGCCGAGGGCGAAACGCGAGGCGTTCAGCACCTTCATGGCGAGACGCCGACCGACCTTCATCTGCCCTTCGTCGACGGCGGTGTCGGTGCCGGGCCGGCCGCTGGCCGCCCAGTACCGGACTGCATCCGCCCCGTGCTGCTCGAGCAGGGGCAGGGGGGTGACGACGTTCCCCTTCGACTTGGACATCTTCTTTCGATCCGGATCGAGCACCCAGCCCGAGATGGCTGCGTTCGACCAAGGCAGGGCGCCGTGCTCGAGCTCGGAGCGCACCACAGTCGAGAACAGCCAGGTCCGGATGATGTCGTGGCCCTGGGGCCGCAGGTCCATGGGGAAGACCCGAGCGAACAGATCAGGGTCGTCCTCCCATCCGCCGGCGATCTGCGGGGTGAGAGACGATGTGGCCCAGGTGTCCATGACGTCCGGATCGCCGATGAAGCCCCCAGGCTCGCCGCGCTGGTCGGCGGCAAAACCGTCGGGGACGTCGGTCGACGGGTCGACCGGCAGCAGTGCCTCGTCCGCCAGGATCGGTGTGTCGTAGACGACTTCACCTTCGGCGTCCACCGGGTACCAGACCGGCAAGGGAACGCCGAAGAACCGTTGACGGCTGATGTTCCAGTCTCCGTTGAGCCCCTCGACCCACGACTTGAAGCGATGAGCCATGTAGGGCGGGTGCCACTCGAGCTCCTCACCCCGGGCCAGCAGCGCCTCGCGGTGGGGCATCGTCTCGACGAACCACTGCCGGGACGAGACGATCTCCAACGGACGATCGCCTTTCTCGAAGAACTTCACCGGATGGGTGATCGGCCGAGCTTCGCCGATCATGGCGCCCGATTCGATCAGGAGCTCCACGATGCGGGTCTGGGCCTGCTTGACCGAACGCCCCATCAGTTCGGCGTAGTGGGAATTGGCATCGAGGGGAGCGTCTGACTCCCAGCCTTCGGTGCCGAACTCGACCGGCAGCAGGCGGCCGTCGCGTCCGACGACGGTCCGGGTGGGGAGGGCGAGCTCGCGCCACCACACCACGTCTGTCGTGTCGCCGAAGGTGCAGATCATGGCGATCCCCGAGCCCTTTTCGGGGTCGGCCAGCTCGTGAGCGAGGACCGGCACCCGAACGCCGAACAGCGGGGTAGAGACGAAGGTGCCGAACAGAGGCTGGTATCGCTCATCGTCGGGATGGGCCACCAGGGCCACGCATGCCGGGAGCAGCTCAGGACGGGTCGTCTCGATCTCCACGCCACCGTCGGCGCCGACCAGTGGAAAGCGGAGGCGGTGGTAGGCGCCAGGGCGCTCGCGGTCCTCGAGCTCCGCCTGACTGACGGCGGTCCGGAAGTCGACGTCCCACAGAGTGGGGGCCGTGCGTTGGACGACCTGGCCTCGCACCGCCAGCCGGAGGAAGCCACGTTGGGACACCCGCTGGGCCCGCTCGCTGATGGTGGCATACGTGTGGGACCAGTCGACGGAGAGTCCAAGTGTCCGCCACAGGTGCTCGAACACCTGCTCGTCCTCCAGGGTGAGCTGATGGCACAGGGCCACGAAGTTGGGCCGGGAGATGGCGATCGGGTTCTTGTCGGGCTCTGCAGGCGGCACGAAGTCCGGGTCGTAAGGAAGGCTCGGGTCGCAGCGCACCCCGAAGTAGTTCTGCACCCGGCGCTCAGTGGGGAGCCCGTTGTCGTCCCAGCCCATCGGGTAGAAGACCTGCCGGCCGCGCATCCGGTGGAACCGGGCCACAGCGTCAGTGTGGGTGTAGGAGAACACGTGGCCGATATGGAGCGAGCCCGACACGGTGGGCGGCGGGGTGTCGATGGAGAACACCTGCTCGCGGGTGGCGGTGCGGTCGAAGGCGTAGACGCCCTCGGCCTCCCACCGGGCGGCCCAGGTCGCCTCCAAGCCTTCCAGGCCGGGCTTATCGGGGATTCCCCGGCCTGAGGCGGTGTGCGTGGCGGGTGTGTTCGTCTGCTCCGGCATGATCGGGTTACCGTACCCTGCGTGCTCCAACTCCACGACACCGCCACCGGCGAGGTGGCCCCGCTGCGCCTGCGCGAGCCCGGAAAGGTCGGTCTCTACGTCTGTGGTCCGACGGTCGACGGGGTGCCCCACCTCGGACACGGCCGGTTCTCCCTCGTCTTCGACGTGCTCCGCCGCTATCTGCTGTTCAGCGGTCTCGAGGTCATGTACGTCTCGAATATCACCGATATCGAGGACAAGATCATCGACCGGGCTGCACTACTGGGCGTGCCTATTGCGGAGTTCACCGCGGCTAACGAGGCCTTGTGGTGGGAGATCATGGATGCGCTCGGCGTGCTCCGACCGGACGAGGTTCCCCACGCCACCGCCTACGTCGACCGCATGATCGACCTCATCACCGATCTGGTGGGCCGCGGGGTGGCGTACGAGACGGCCACCGGGATCTATCTGTCGGTGCTCGATGTCCCGGGGTACGGGCTCTTGGCCCGTCAGCCGTTGGACTCGTTGCGGGCTGGCGCCCGGATCGAGGCGGACGAGGAGAAGCGCTCGCCGCTGGACTTCGTGCTGTGGAAGAAGGCGAAGCCGGGAGAGCCGAGCTGGGAGGCCCCGTGGGGCGCCGGCCGTCCTGGATGGCACACGGAGTGCGTCGTCATGTCGCTCGACCTGTTGGGCGAAGGGTTCGAGCTCCACGGCGGCGGTCAGGACCTCATGTTCCCTCATCATGAGAACGAGCGGGCGCAGGCTGTGGCCGACGGCAAGGAGTTCGCCCGGCACTGGATGCACAACGGGTGGGTGACCGTCGGCGGAGAGAAGATGTCGAAGTCGCTCGGGAACTTCACCTCGCTAGCCGACCTACTTGAGCGAAGCGACGCCCGGGCCTATCGGCTCCTGGTGCTGCGATCCCACTACCGCTCGCCCATCGAGGTCACTCCGGACACGATCACCCAGGCCGAAGCCGGGCTGGCCCGGTTGGACGAGTTCGCACGCCGCTTTGCCTTGCCCGACCTGCTGGACGCCGGCCCACCGACCGGTCCTGGCCGTGCAGCCGACGACCTCGACCAGCAGGCTGTCGCCGCCTTTGTCGCCAGCATGGACGACGACCTCGACACG
>CAININ010000399.1 GCA_903849265.1 uncultured Acidimicrobiaceae bacterium | reverse complement strand
GGGGCCGCACGACGACGCGGGGCATCGCTCGTTCGAGGCCCAGTTCGAGGAGCAGCAGCAGGCCACGATCCAGTGGAAGTCGCTGGTCAAGCGGTCCATAGGGATCGCGTTCACCGGAATCGTGCTGTACCTGGTCGCCCCCAGCGTCCTGTCGGTGCTCCACTCGTGGCCTCGTCTCGTCACGCTGAACCCCGTGTGGTTCATCCCGGCGGTCCTGGCCGAGGGCGCCCACTTCGCTTGCACGTTCGCCCTCCAGCGGATCGCACTTCGAACCAAGTTCTGGTTCGCCGTCATCACCGCACAGCTGGCTGGCAACGCCATTTCGCTCACCGTGCCCGGCGGGGCCGCAGCCGGTGCGGCTGTCCAGTTCCGGATGCTCGGGACGGCCGGGATGGACCCGGCAGAGTCGGTCAGCGGCCTGACTGCGTTCTCGTTCCTCGGTATCGGCGGGCTCCTCGCTCTGCCTGTGTTCGTGCTGCCTGTGGTGCTGTTCGGCGCCCCGGTCGCGTCCGGCCTGGCTGACGCGGCCTGGGTTGGAGTGATCGGCTTCGTCCTGTTCACCGCGTTTGGCATCATCGTCATGGTCGCCGATGGGCCGCTCGACTGGGTTGGCCGAGCTGCGCAGAACGTGCGCAACTGGGTGCTCAAGAACCGGGCTCCGCTCACCGGTCTGTCGGACCGACTCATCGAGCAGCGCAACATCATCCGGTCGGTGCTCGGCGAACAGTGGTGGCAGGCCACCCTGCTGTCGGTGGGCCGCCTCCTCTTCGACTACCTGTGCCTGCTGTTCTGTGTGCGGGCCGTCGGCGCCCATCCGCGGCCGGCGCTGGTCCTGCTGGCTTATGCCGTCGCCGGGGTGATCGGGCTGGTGCCCATCACCCCGGGGGGGATCGGGATCGTCGAGGCCAGCCTCACCGGGTTCCTCGTCCTGGCCGGGTTGTCCGGGGCGGATGCTGTGCTGGCCACGTTGGCCTACCGCTTGGCGTCGTACTGGCTGCCCATGATGGCCGGTCCGGTGGCGTACGGAGTGTTCCGCTACCGCTACAGGGACCACGGCTCGTCGGCCGAGCCGACGGGGGCCGCCCCGGGCTAGGTTCGGCTGGGGTGAGGCCGGGCTGGGGTGAGGGCGGTCGTCAGGTCGGCCTGGGGTCGGCGTGGGATCGGCTTGGGCCAGCGAGGGCCAGCTACCGCAGATCGACCTCGCCGTCGGCACGCAGCGTGCCCAGCCGGCCGCAGCCCTCTTCGGTCACGAGCACGGCCAGCTGATCGGGGTCGGTGACGTGGGCCCAGGCTCGGCGCCCGTCGAGCGTTCGGCACGCCACCACAGCGCGCTCGGGGGACCCGGCCCGACCGAACGGTACCGAGTAGGTCTCCACGGTGACCTCACCCTGTGCGTCGGCATCGGGCGAGCACTGAGGAAGCGAACCCACCGCGCCCTGGGGGTCGGCCCAGGCGAACCCGGAGGCCGACTCGACGACGGTTCGATCAGGGATCCCGGCTGGTACTTCGCTCCGATCCCCTGCCGGCTCGGTTCCATAGAGGCCGATGCTGTGCTTGGAGACGTACCAACCGAGGCCGGTGGTGAGGCCGGTCGAGCCGGGGTCCGCACGTAGGACGCCCACCATGGCGGCCAGCGAATGGGTCCCGTAGTTGTTGCCCGGGCCTCCGGCGAAGGTCAGGCCCCCGGTCACCGTCAGGGGACGGTCAGGGTCGTCATCGGGCAGCCCGAGCTCGGCGGCGGCGATCTCCACCGCAGAGGGGAAGCACGAATAGAGGTCGACATGGCCGACCTCGTCGATGGTGGTGCCGGCCAGAGCAAGGGTTGCAGCCCCGGCCAGCCGGATTGCC
>CAININ010000398.1 GCA_903849265.1 uncultured Acidimicrobiaceae bacterium | reverse complement strand
GGACCACGTCGGCTGCATGGCGAAGGACCCGGTGGCGAAGGCGACGTCCTGGAGGGACGTCCACGCGCACTTGTCACCGTTCTCTTGGCCGGCGACATCCACCCAGCCCGCCCCCGGGAGGGTGTCGGTGAGGGTTTCGGCATACTCATGGCCAGCCACGACGGAGAACCCGTCGAGGGTTCCGCTGCTGGCCGCGTTGACACTGTTGGTACCGCACAAAGAGGCACCCTGGGCGTTCACGAGGTCCGAGACGTAGGGCAGGTCGGTGTAGGCCAGGTCCCCGGTGGCCGACGAGGTGGCGAACGAGTGATCCGCACACGCTCCAGTCAGCGGATAGGGCGTGGCTGGGTTGGCAACGGCGAACCCCTCGGGATGCGTGCCTGTCGGCGAGAGGATCACGTACTGGGCATCGGCGTTCAGACTCGACGAGGTGTTGGCGAAGTGGAGCGCCGCGGCTTGGGCCTCTTGGGCCACCTGGTTCGCAGTTGCCACCGACGGCGTGGCCGCTGACGTGTCGGCCCACCAGCCAGCCAGCGCGCCGCCGGTGGGATAGCCCACGCGGGCCGCACTCGACGCACACAGTGTGGCCCCTTGCGGAGCAGTGCAGTACTGGGTCATGACTCCGGACCACGTCTCGTTGGCGGTGCCCAGAGCTGCATACAGTCGGGCTAGGTAGTTGGCGGCACCCAGGGCATCCCCTGATGCCACCGGCAGGCGCTGGGCATCCTGAGTGACACTCCCCCACTGCGATCCCCAGAGCACCAGATAGACCTTGGGTGGGGCCGAGATGATGGCGGGGGCGCCGCCCTGGGAGATCAGTTGGTCCGGAGCGGTCTGGGCGGTCTGAGTGGTACTCGGCACCGCGGTCGGGTTGGTGAGGCCGGAGGTCGCACGACGCAACGCGTGGTGACCCATGACCGAGCCTGGGACGACGCCTTTGGCGGGGTCGGCGATCGAACCGAGGATCCGAGGGGCATCGGGCGTGGTGGCAGCGGCCGTCGATGGCACCGAGACCAGCACGGTCAATGTCGAGATGGCGAGCACACCGGCCAGGACCAGTGCGCTGATGGAGCGACGGAAGCTGCCGAGGCCACCGAAGCCCGAATCGCCAGACGCAGACGTCGGGTCGCTCACCCGGAGGCGGCCAGCGCCGACGACTCTCCTGCAGTGCACGGAAATGTGATCGGGCCTCCGACGCTGCAAGTAGCGAGTTGGTAGCGAGTTGGTAGCCCGATGGTACGAACGAACGGCGCGTCAGACGGGGATGGTCAGGGACGGCTCGATGGCTGTTACTGGTCGAGCGCCGCATTGTGGCGCGACCGAGCAGGGCGCTCCTGTGTTATTCCGTCGCGGTCGGACCGCGCACCCCCGATGCCCCTTGACCCATGCGCGGTCGCGGCCAGGAGTTACCCACGCGTCTCCAGTGCTCGGCCGGCATCGGGTGTGCACTGAGCGATGCCCCGCTCAGCAGCCTGCAGCTGCCTGAGGGCCGAACTACGGAATCAGCCGGGTGGGCCGATCCCCTACTCGGACGACGTTGTGCCGTCGGTCCCCACGTCCGGCATCCGGTTGATCATCGTCCACCGGGCCACGGTGGCGTAGAGCTCCTCGGGGTCGATGGGCTTGGCTGCGAAGTCGTCCATCCCGACCCTCATGCACTCGGCGCGGTACTCGTCACCTGTGTTGGCCGTCAAGGCCACGATGGCCATTCTGTCAAAGTCGGGATTGGCGCGGATCCGCTTCGCTGCCGTCAATCCATCCATGTCCGGCATCTGCATGTCCATCAGCACGACGTCGAACCCGCCTAGGCGATCGAGCTGGTCGAGGACCTCGACGCCGTTGTCGGCCACCGATACCCGCACGCCCGCGGCTTCGAGGATCTCGACCACGACAAGCTGGTTGAACGGGTTGTCCTCGGCGACGAGCACACGCACACCGTCGAGCACGGCCCACTTCTCGGCCAGATCCGTGGAACTGTTTCGCTCTGTCGGCATGGTGGAATCGTCGGTGATGGCGAACCGTCCGTCGAACGAGAACGAGCTACCTACACCCAGCTCCGACTCGACCGAGATATGGCCGCCCATCTGCTCCACCAGGCTCTTGCAGATTGCGAGGCCCAGGCCGCTGCCACCGAACTGGCGAGTGGTCGTGACGTCGGCCTGGGAGAACTCGTCGAAGATATGTTCGAGATCCTTCGAAGCGATGCCGATCCCGGTATCTACCACTCGGAACTGCAGGGAGGCCGACTGCGCATCGAGCTCCAGCAACTCGACGGCGACCTTGACGAATCCCCTCTGGGTGAACTTCTTGGCATTGCTGGTCAGGTTGAGGAGCACCTGCTCGAGCCGGAACGCATCCCCGATCAGGTACCGAGGGACGTCAGGCGCACACTCGATGGAGAACCCCACGTTCTTGGCTTCAGTCAGGGTGCCGGTGACGGCACGGACCTTCTCCAGTGTGGCCAGGAGATCGAACGGCTCGAGATCCAACTCGAGGGCACCGGCATCGATCTTGGAGAAGTCCAGGATGTCCGAGACCAGATGCAGCAGGTGTCTGGCGGCAATGTCGGTCTTGACTGCGTACTCGTGCTGCTTGGGCTGCAGGCCGGCCTCGAGCGACAGGTGCGTCAGGCCGATGATGGCGTTCAGCGGCGTGCGGATCTCGTGAGTCATGTTGGCCAGGAAGTGTCCCTTGGCTCGGGTGGCGTCCTCGGCCACGGCGGTCGCCCGAGACAGCTCCTCGGTCCGGCTCAGCACCCGCTCTTCCAGCAACACCTTCTGATCCAGGACCTCTTGCTCGCGCAGATGCCGGTCGGTGGTATCGGTCTGTACCGAGATGTACTGCAAGAGGGCCCCTTCCTCGTCGAAGATGGGGGTGATCTGGAGTGAGACCCAATAGGCGCTGCCATCCTTGGTGTAGTTCAGGAGTTCGCCTTCACACGAGCGCTGCTCAGCAAGACCAGTTCGAAGTTCGTCGACCGCGACAGAGTCAGTGCCTGGACCCTGGAGGAACGATCCCGGCTTCCGCCCCACCACCTCGCTGAGCACGTAGCCGGTGCGCTTCTGGAACGACGGGTTGACCCACTCGATGTGACCATCCGGGTCGGCAATGATCACGAACGACTCTGTGGAGCTGGCCACCACCGAGAGGCGCTCGAGTTCGCCGCGTTGGTGACGGAGCTGCTCGGCCGCCACGTCGAGCGACAATGCCACACGGGTCGCTTCGCCCTGCATCACGTTGAATGACTCCGCCATGTGGGCGAACTCGTCCCTGGACCGGACCACAACGGGAGTGTTGATGACGGATGCATGCGCATCCCGTAGGTTGCCGGCGGCCAAGGATTCCATGGCGTTGCTCAGTTCCGCCAAGGTTCCGACCGCCAGCTTGTCGGCCGCGTCGGATACCTGTTCGGCAGTGTGCGAGATCACCCCGGGCAGGATCAGCCCGACCGTGATGGTCAAGAGTCCGACCGCAACGAACAGATCTTTCAGCAGCGCGATCAACACCGGTTGGGTCGTGCTGACGTGGTTGATGGCGATCAGGTACCCGATGCCATCGATGCTCAGCACGGCCAGCATGGCCCCGGTCAACTTCATGTGGAGGGAGAACTTGGGCCCCTTGATGCCCGAGCGCTTCCGGTCGAAGTGGACCCGCCAGGCATAGGCGAGCGCTCCCGAATACGCGAGCGCAAGGCCGAGGAGGACTGCCTTGAACTCGAACTGCTCAAACCCAAAGATGGCGGATGCCAGCCAGACTCCGGCAGCCACCACCCCGAGGATGATCGACGAGTTCTTGGCTCGGTACGGTCGGGGCCAGTCGGGCTCATGGCGCCTGAGCAACCACACCGCCACACTGGGCAGGGCGATGCCGATGAGGTAGGTCAGGTTGGCTGCTGCCACCAGCCAGATCGGGTCGTTCATGAGCAGGCAGGCGATGGCGCACACGGCCGTCAAGACGATGGCCACCACCGGCGCATCGGTCTTCGGGTGCCGGTAGCCGATCGATCGAGGAAGCAGACCGTCCTCGGACAACTGCGACAAGGTCCGCGACGCCCCCGACAGGGGCTGGATGGTTCCGCTGAACATGTTGATCATGATGAACCAGATGCCCATCGACTTGGCCAGGGCGCCGAACAGGGGCGCGTAGGTGGGCCCGAGCACCATGGCCAGGTCTCCTTGGACCGACTGGCCGAGTGCGGTAGTGCCAAGGACGCCCAGCCACACGATGGGCATGATCACGAAGTAGATGCTCGCCACCCCTCCGCTGACCCACATGGCTCGTGGCTGGTCGCGATTGGGGTCCTTCATCTCGCCGATGTGGCAGGCCGCCGCCTCGAAGGCCGGTGCCGCGAACCCCACCAGGTAGAGGCCGGCCATGGCGCTGGTGAGCTGGCCGAACAGTCCGTGGAACGGCGAGATCAAGTGCCATGAGGCGGCCTGATGCCAGTTGACCGTGCCGGCGAAGATCGGGATGAGGCTCGAACCGAGTGCCAACAAGGCGGCCAGCGTGGCGATGGGGATGGCGACCCTTGTCGCCCACTTCAGCCCGCACAGGTTGAGGCCAGCAAAGAGGACCACCAAGATGACGGCGAGGAGCGTGGTCGACACTCCGGGCAGGTACCACTGGTGGATGGCTCCGGCAGAAAAGATCGCCGTCAGGCCACAGGTCGGGACCCACCCCCACCAGTAGGAGACGCCGGTGAGGTTTGACAACACCGCGCTGTAGGGGCGGAATGCTTCCGCACATGTGGCAGCGATCCCGCCGACCCGGTTGGGGAACATGCAGGACAACTCGATCCAACCGGGGGCAGCCATGTAACTGAGCAGGAGCCCGAAGATCAGGATCGGGATGGCGGCACCCCCCTGAGAGAGGATCAGCGCGGCGATCAGGAAGATCGACTGATTGCTGCCGCCCATGGCCAGGGACGCGGCTCCGACCCACCCGATCTTTCGGGGGTGGGGGGCAGGGGGGGGCTCGTCCGCGCTGTCCACCGTGACCATCACCGAAGGAGGCACGGGCACGGTTTCAGTAAGAGGCATGGGTCCTCCAAGGACGATTCGAAGACAGAACTGAATTAACAAAAAGTGAGGGGGGTCTACCCGCCATGATCAGGGGGAGTGCACTCCTCTATCATTGCCTGTCCTGGAAGGGTTTCGCTAGCCCTGACCGTTCGTCGAAGCCGTCGGCTCAGCCCGACGAACACGTCTTCCCAGTTCGTGGCGCTTCCCGACTCGAACTGACGACCTGCGGTGGATCGACCGGGGGCTTCGGATCGTCGCTCTGCGGCGCTGATCGTCAGTACTTCTGCCAAGTGGTGAAGACGATGTCTTATTCAAACCCGGCTGAACTGCGGAAACGCCTTGCCGGTCTGCTCATCAGCGCTCCGAACTGATGAACCTCCAGCCCCGGGTCTAGGGAAGCCACGGCACCCGAAACACCGCCGTCCAGTCGTCCACAATGGTCGGGGGAGTATAGGGAAGACCGAGGACAAGCTGCCGATACGAGCCGAACGTCGTGGTCAACTCATCGATTGCTGCATCGAGGTCATCAAGGGTTGGGCGAGCAGTGAATTGACGGCGGTCGTAGTGAGCAACCCGTCTGTTCACGTAGTGACGAACTCCATCTACGACCTGGCCGAACCGGGCGCGATCAACCTCCACCTGGGTCGGGTCCATCTGGTCTCGTCCCTGTCCACAGAGGACATCAAAATCCCCTTCTCCTAGGTGCTGCATGCCCCAGTCGTACTTGGCGACGTACCGCTGACGAGAGCAGATCTCGGGGTGGTCACGGATCTCGGTCATGAGCTTCCACAGGGATATGTCATCAGGTCCCTCGTCCCGTTGGCGACGGACCGCAATCGCCTGGGAGTTCTTGTAGGCATCAAACAGGAAATCGAAGAACAGCGACGGTGGTAGAGCTGGGTGGTCGGCCACCATTTGGTTCACTTCGCGCCATATCTGGCGACTACCCACGATTCCGTGGATCTCGTCGGTAATCACCGTTGCCCACCGCACCCACTTGTCGTAACGGCTGTCGGAAGCTGGGGCCTGGACCGGGACACGACCAAGATGGTCATCGATATTCATTTTGGAGCCCATGTCTCTCTACGCGACCAGTTCGCCGGTCGATCCTACGAGAGCGGACCGAAGATCTCCTCCTCGGCGAGCGCGCACGAAATCCCGAAGCAATAAGAAGCGAGGAAGGTAGCGGTACCTGGCTCCTCACCCATAATCCCTAGTAGTGGACTGTGCCCGCGCATGGAACCCAGGCTCTTGATGAGCACCTTGTTGCCGCCATCCAGCGACCATATGACGTCGTTGAACTCGTAGGCACTCGATCGGTGGTTGATCAGGTAGGCGTTCTTTTCGGACTCAGGATCGGACTGAGAGTAGGTCGGTCGATGCGCGCCGGTACCCAGAAGGTAGCGGGCGAGGATGTAACCCGAACACGCCGTGCTCGTGATCTCCTCGAGGGCCTGTGCGCGCAGCCGGCGCTTGAGGCGAACCGCCCCGAGAACGGCGATGGAGTTCTCCATGAGACAGGTGCGCAACCCCTTATCAGTCGAACTCGCCATCTCCCACACGGGTTCCATCGTTGCCCGCTCTTTCGCTGGGTCGTACTCAGCCGCAGCGGCTCGCAGTCGTGAGATCATCGACTGAGCACTGGCGTCGTCGGACATCAGCCGAGGATAGATCGTCGCTGCCGACGGCGGCTCCTGGTGCCGAAGCCACTGTCGGTCGATGCCGTCCGGGGAGGCCAGCACCCCGCAAAGTGCCAGCGTAGAGTGTTGACGTCCGTACCGGCGAGAAGAAAGACCTGCCATGAAGCCATGTCCTTGCGGGTGCACTCGCCAGCTTGGATGGGCGGACGGGCGCGCAGCAAAAAGTGCTGGTGAGGTGGTCAGATGCCTCCCCTACGTCCACCGGCTTGCCAGGGTGATAGAAGCCGCCGAGTCTCGCGAAGCGAAGACCGCACTTACTTTCGTCCAACAGGGCGTGGACTACGCGCTCGGAGTGCTTCAAGTTGCTCACGGTGACCACTCGCCCAGCGCCCAGCGCTCAATGCCCTCAATCGCAGAAGGGGTGTCCTGGCTACGCCGAGCCGACCAGCTTCGCCCTGACATCCAGACCCTCGACAAGGAGTGGTGGTTCTGGTTCAAGCGCCGCGGCGAGCCGGTCGCCAACCTCGATGTCGGTCGGATCTGGAACGGTCAAGTCCGAGGATCAGGACCGCCTGAACCACCAATCGGTGGATTGAAGCCCGCTCAGACACCCGATGTCGCAGCGGCCAATGTCAAGACCAACATCGATGCCGACACGACCCCACGAGATCCGGTCAAAGTGGCATCCGAGTTCCCACGGATCAAGGCACTCCTTCACGCGAACCTCGTGCATTGGGGCATTGTCAGCGATCGGATCAATGACCTTGTCCCCTTGGTCCGCCGCGACTCTCCGGTCTGGTACGCCTTCGAGATTGAGATCGGGAAATTCGAGAACATGGCCAAGGCTGACCCACGGTCGACCCAGTGGATCGCCCAGTCGGCCAACACGACCAGACTGCTTGCGGCACTGTCCGGCGGGTATGGCGTCGGCCGTCTCGCGCTCGGGACGGTAGATACGATCCGGACTGGTCCCGAGAAACTGTCTCCCTCTGACATCGATGGGTTGGCATCGGCCATGAACTTCAAGGAGGTCGTCTCCTGCTCCGTGAATCCTTCCGCTCTTGCCGCCGCGGTGCGGGCAGTGAGTGCCGAAGATGCCACGGTCCGCCTACGTGACCCGGTCGAACGCTTCGAGATTGAGTCCTTCCAGCGCGGCTTCTTGATCGCCGTGGCCGAGGAGGCACTGCTCGGTGACCAAGACGAAGAACCGGCGATATCAGCCGCCGACGAGACAGCCGACAGCATCGGCCAACCGGAGACACCGATGGAGATCCTGAGTGCCCGATCTCCGGCGCTCCTTGAGGCATACGGGCGGGCGAGAGAGTCAAACAAACCGCTCGACTCGCTTTTCGCCGCGATCGATGAGGTGGTTGACGAGGACAACCTCGTCTTCGT
>CAININ010000397.1 GCA_903849265.1 uncultured Acidimicrobiaceae bacterium | reverse complement strand
GTGGACGCCTTCGTCTGTGCTGCCAGAGCCTGGAACACGAGGTTGAGCTGGCGCTCCACCATGAACAGGATCGAATTGTGCCCGAGGTTGGTGTTCGGCCCGTAGAGGAGGTAGCAGTTGGGAAAACCGGCGACGGCCGACCCCAGGTATGCGTGGGCACCGTCGGCCCAGGCATCGGCCAGCCGTCGCCCCCCAGGACCGACGACGGGGATGTGCGACAAGAAGTCGGTCGTGGCGAACCCGGTTCCGAAGATGAGCACTTCGGCCGGATGCCGGATGCCGTCGGCGGTCACCACCGCATCGGGCTCCACCTTCGTGACGGCAGAGTCGATCACCTCGACGTCGGGTCGCAGCAGTGTCGGATACCAGTCGTTCGAAATCAGGATGCGTTTGCATCCGATGGGATAGTCGGGCACGACTGTCGACTCGGGGAGTCGGTCGCAGGCCACGTCATCCCGGATCCCCTGGGCGAACAGGCCTTGGAGCTTCTTTCCCGCCCAACTGTCCTTTCGGAACCAGAGCCACCGCATCTCGAGGGTCGAGTAGATCCACCATCGATAGGCGGTCCGGACGGGGCTCACTCGCTGGAGGACCTGGCGGAGCACCTTCCGATAGGGATGGTCCTTCTTCGGTCCGACGTAGTTCGGGCTGCGCTGGAAGATCGTGGTGGACGCCGCATCTTTGGCCACCGGGGGCACGAACTGGATAGCGCTGGCTCCGGTACCGATGACGGCCACGTGCTTCCCCGTCAGGTCGACCGAACGGTCCCACCGGGCCGAGTGCCACATCGGCCCGGCAAACGTCTCCAGCCCTTCGATGTCGGGGATGTGTGGTCGGTTGAGCTGACCGCAAGCGAACACCACGGTGTCGGCCTCGATGTGGTCCTCGCCTTCGGGCGTGACGAGATCCAACTTCCAGTTGCCGGTCGACTCGTCGTACCGGGCGCAGGACACCGTCGTTGTGAGCCGGAGGTGAGGGGCGAGGTGGTAGCGGTCGACCAACTCCTCGGCATACGAGAGGATCTCGGGCTGCTCAGCAAACCGTCGGGTCCAGTCGGTCTTCGGGGCGAACGAGAAGGAGTAGAGATGGGAGGGCACATCGCAGGCCGCTCCCGGGTAGATGTTGTCCCGCCAGGTCCCACCCACTCCGGCGGACTGCTCGATGATGGTGAAGCTGCGAACACCCGAGCGCACCAGCTGGATAGCAGTGGCCAGACCGGAAAGCCCTCCACCGACGATTGCCACCGTGGGTTCCGGACGTCCGTCGAGATGCGCTCGACGAACCTCGTGCTCGAAGGCCTTGCGTCCGATGTCCAGCGCCATGAATCCCCCAGGGCCCAGCACCCGGCATCCGGCCGGGGCGAGACCGACGTTACCGGGGGCGGCTGCGGTGCGCCGAAACCGACCGTGTGCGACCGACGGAGACCCACCGCGCTCGACTCCTGTTGGATGGTTGCCGAACGGTTGCCATATCTGTGCAACATCCGGAGCTCCGCTGGTCGAACGGTGTAGCGTTCTCAACAGTCACGGGGGGGACCCGCGACCGCAGTTTGACCAGCAGTTTCCACACGCAGCAGTTCACGCGTCAACAGGAAAGAGGTCGCACGTGCCCGGAGGAATTGAGCCAGAAGAACTCAAGGAAGAGCACCACGGACTTCTCCTCGACTCCGATGAGAAGCACCTGGCGTCGATGGGATACAAGCAGGAGCTGAACCGGTCGTGGTCCGGCTTCTCCAACTTCGCCATCTCTTTTTCCATCATCTCGATCCTGGCCGGCTGTTTCACGACCTTCGCCCAGGGATGGAATGCCGGGGGGCCAGCCGCCATCGCCATCGGGTGGCCGATCCTGGCGGCGCTGATCCTCTGCATCGGCCTGTGTATGGCCGAGCTCGTGTCGGCGTATCCGACTTCGGGCGGCATCTACTGGTGGGCGTCGAAGCTCGGCGGGCCAAAGGCCGGGTACTACACCGGCTGGCTGAACCTGATCGGGTTGTGGGCGATCGTGGCCTCAGTGGCGTATGGCTGCGCCACGTTCTTTGACCTCACCTTCAGCTTCCTGTGGCCGAGCCACGTCGCCGGCCACCTCAACACGGTCTTCCTCTACTTCGTAATCATCTTGGCCATCGCCGGTGCGGTCAACATCTTCTCGAGCCACCTGCTCGCCATCTTCAACAACATCTCGGTCTGGTGGCACGTGCTCGGTGCTGCCATCATCGTGCTGATCCTCATCTTCCTGCCTCACCACCACCAGAGCGTCTCGGCGGTCTTCACCACTCGGGTCAACAACACCGGCTTCTTCGGGGGCAAGACCGGAGGGCTCGGCTTCCTCTTCATCGTCCTGCCGATCGGTGCGCTGCTCACGCAGTACACGATCACCGGATATGACGCCTCGGCTCACCTTTCCGAGGAGACGAAGGGTGCGGCCAACACGGCAGCCAAGGGCATCTGGCGATCGATCTTCTACTCGGCCATCGGCGGTTGGATCCTTCTGCTCGCCTTCCTCTTTGCCGTCCAGAGCCCAGAGGGGGTGTCCAAGGGCGGCGGTGGTGTGGCCGTGATCTTCACCCAGGCCCTGACCTCGAAGTGGGGAGGCATCGTCCTGTTCATCTCGGCCGCCGGACAGCTGTTCTGCACGATGGCCTGC
>CAININ010000396.1 GCA_903849265.1 uncultured Acidimicrobiaceae bacterium | reverse complement strand
TTCGGCGGCTAGGCGCAGGACCTGCTCCTCTTGGAGATCGTGACGGCGTTGGCGGAACCCACGTGCTTCATCGAGCACCACCACGAGATCAGGACCGAGGTCGGCCCCGACGGCGGCCACTGTTTCGACTGCAGAGGTGAGGAGGCCGGCGACCGGGGGGTAGACGGCGTTGACGATGACCGGACCCAGGGCGATACCGACCTTGTCCTCGAGCTGGTATGCGGCCTCTACCACCTCGTTCACCGGCATCTCTTCGGGGAGTGTGACCAGCGCGACCTGGCAGCGACGCGGGTCCGAAAGCAGGGCGACCACGTCGGTGGCCTGCGACCGGATCGGTCCGCCCCGGGCGGCGTCGAGCAGGCCGCGGGCCGAAGAGAGGAAGGTCATGGTGTGCCCGGTCGCCGGGGCGTCTACCAGCACGAGGTCGGCCGCCCGCTGCTGCTCGATCTGCTTGATCTTCCCGAGCACCAGGATGTCGCGGATCCCAGGGATGGCGCCGGCCACGATGTCGATGATCCCTGACGACAGGAGGCGCTTGGAGAACCGCTTCATGCCGTGATCGTCCAAGTACTCGAGCAGGGCGTCGTCCGGGGTGATCGTGCGGGCGTGCACTGTCCCGGGCGAAATGACGACTGCTTCGTCGAGGGGACCATCCCCGAGGTCGGTCGCCCCTGCCGCGTGGAGGACCTCGCCTGCGTAGCCGAGGCCCCCGCTCCCGCCGAACGCGGTGGAGACCCCGGAGCGCCCCTCGAGTTCGATGACGAGTACGGACAGACCTGCCCCGGCGGCCAGATGGGCCAGTGCGGCCACCATCGTGGTCTTGCCGACTCCGCCCTTCCCGGCCACGATCATCACGCGGCTCTGGCTGCAGAAGGAGCGGATGTCCATGACGACACGAGCGTAGTGTCCGGCCCCCGTACTGCCGCACCCCCCCTCACCTAGGGCATACACCTCTGCCGTATGGCGCAGATTGCCACGCTCGGCGCGAAACAAGGAGAAATTGGCCACAATCCTGTTCTGACCCCTTGTATCGCCGCGAGCGCGCGAGTACCTTTCGAAATGAAGAGTCGCACCGAAGGGGGAATCGGGTAGTGGAGCAGTTGAAGGATTCATGGCAATTGAGGGCGGCGTGCCGTGGGCCGCAGGCGGAGATCTTCTTCCCACCGGCACACTCAGAACGCAAAGAGGAGAAGTTGCAGCGCGAGGGTCGTGCCAAAGCGATCTGCTCTACGTGCTCGGTCCAGGGGGAATGCCTCGAGTACGCCGTTCGCATTCGTGAGCCGCACGGCATCTGGGGCGGACTGAACGAGATGGAGCGTCGACAGCACGCGGAGCGCCGCGTCGGCTGACCGACTGTCTGGGTCTCGAACCAGCACCGGGTCAGGGTGCGGGCAACGGGATCCCCAGTGACACATCGGCAGCACGTACGCCTTTCGAACGGCAGACCGCTGTCGGCCGCTGTCCGGTGCTCATGCAGATGCCGGCCGTCAGCTGGTTGGCCGCGGCGATGATCGCCTGTCCGGTCGGAGGGACCCCGGAAGCAGCCGCCGACGGATCCAGACGCGGTGGCAACTGGGCGGCCAGCGAGGCGATCTGGGCCTGGGACTGTCCAGTGAGGAGCGCAGGGCTGAACGCCGAAGTCGTCGCCACCATCCCGCCCACATCGACGAACGGGATGGTGGAGGCAGACACCCCTCTTCCGGCGCCGTTGCGTCCGACGGAAGCGGCCTGGGACGCGCTGAGCGCGGTGGTCCGGGTGAACGATCCGTCCGGGCCGATCTGGTCCGAGTAGAGCTCGATTCCGGTGAATGCCACCAACGCACTGGTGTATCGAGCATTGCGAAAGCTGAACGTTGCCGTACCGGGAAAGACTGACTGGGTCGCCGATGACGCGTCGTGGAGGACGGTGAAGCGGCCGAACCGGGACAGGGCGACCACCACCGGCCACCGCTCGGCTGCGCAGAAGGGACAGAACTCTGCTCCAACCACGATCACTTCGGCCTTTCCTCCCACGGCCGGCGCCGGCCGGCCGGCCACGACCTGGGGCGGAATCAGGTCTACCCCCGGCACCGTCACGCCCACGCCGTCGAAGGTGGCAAGAGGGATGGTCGAGAGCGTCGTGAGCACAGCGGGCGAAGTGACGGCTGGCTGGAACGCTGCGGCCGGAGAGGAAGGGTGGACCAGGGCGTAGGTGACGAGGCCGACCGATCCGAGGAGGATCACCACCACTGCCGTCCAGGCGAGCCGAGCGGAGCGGCTCTGCCCTGCGTCACTCACGGGTCCATCCGGACCGACACGTGATCAGGACGAGGGCTCGGCATCTGCCAGAGCCTCGCCCCCGGCATCGACGTTGCCGTATCCGGGGTCGAGCACGATGGGCGACGCGGTGGCGATGATGACGAAGAGGACGAACGTCGCGATGTGGACACTGGAGCACCACAAGCAGATGGCCTTGATCAAGAACAGCTCAGCGATGATCAGGTAGATGATCATCGCGACCCCGGTGACGGACAAGACCAGCCGGGCCAGATGGATACGCCGGTCGGCCGCCCGCCAGGCAGCCGGGAGGCACAGCAGCAGCATCGGCACGAAGAAGACCAGTCCCAGGATGGCGACCGGGATCCCGAAGATCACCGACTGGGCGCTCTGGGTCACCTTCTCGCAGTTGAAGGTGGCGTTCGATACGCACGCCAAGGCCTTGGGCTCATAGTGGGTGAAGGTCAGGTAGACCGACGCGCCGAAGCCGTAGATGCACAGCAGGAGCGTGGTGATCGGCTGCCACCGGAGTGTAGGCATGGGTCCGAGGGATTCCGACTCAGCCGAAGGTGATGCCGAGGGCCTTGGCCGCCGCCTGGACGCCCGAGCTGTTGCAGACGGCCCCGGGCTGACCCTTGCTGGCCTGGCAGATCGCCGCGCTCATGTAGTTGCCCGTGGTCAAGATGGCCTGGGTCACCGGGTTGGTCGGGTCGGACAAGCTGCCCGAGATGTCCGTCCAGCTCAGTCCGGCCAGCAGCTGGGGGTCATAGCTGGCCCCCGAGAAGAGTACGGCGTTGTTGATGTCGACGAAGGGGAAGGAGATCCCTCCGCTGGTGCTGCCGTTCGGGAGGTACTTCGACGAGCTGTACGTGGACAGGATCTTTCTCTCCTCCTTCGTGGGAGAGTCGAGGTTCGTGTACTGGCCAGGTGCCCCTGACTTGGGGATGTTGGTGTACTGCTCGACCCCGCGGAACGTGATGTACGGGCTGTCCAGAGTGGCGCCGTGATAGCTGAATGTGCGGGTCGCGGAATCGACGTCCGTGTGGGAGGAAGCGGTCACCTGCAGATTGGTCCACGTGCCGAACCGAGCCAACGAGGCGGTCATGGCCCACCGCTCGGCGGCGCAGTAGGGGCAGTACTCGGCGCCGTAGTAGATCATGGCCGGGGTCTTGCCGTTGATGGTCATCGGCGGCTGCCCGGTCAGGACCGTCGGCTTGGCCACCGGGAACTGCGAGGTGACGCCGACCTTGTCCCAGGTCGAGGTGGGGATGGTTGTCACGCCTTTGAGGACCTGGGCTGGTGCCGGGGTAACCGGCGTGTACGAGGTGTCTTGCGTGGTGGAGCTCGTCGCCTTGTAGATGAACAGAGCGGCGATGATCACGACCACCAGGGCCACAGCACCCCAGGCGATCAGCACGCCGCGCTTCGAGCTCTTCGGCCCACCGACCGCTGCAGCCGGCTTGCCGCCTGGCCGGGGCGTGTTTCCGCCCTTGCCGGACGTGGTGGCGGCCACGGGACGGCTTGCGGCCCGACTCTTGTCCTTGGCGCTCGCCTGAGTGCTCTTGGACGCGGCGGGCTTCGGCGTGTTGCCACCCGTCACTGGTGTCTCTTCGTTGTCGGCCATGGTTGCAGTGTCCTCGGTTCGAGCGGTCGATCGCATGGAGCGTAACGTGTCCGCCGCCGCCGATGGGTTCGCCACCGCCGGCCGCTCTGATACGACCGCGATCCGAGGCCGGCAGCGCAAGGCGACGGGGGCTCTGCCTGGAGACGGGGTCGCTGCCTAGAGTGGGGGGATGGTGGCACCTGCAGCGGCGCTCGATGGACCCGCGCCAGCGCGGCATGCTCGCTCCGACGACGCGGTTCCAAGTGCCGCGCCCGGCGCTTCTGGGGGAGGACCCCGCTCGTCCGCCCGGATCACCTGGAAGACGACGCACGTCGACGGCCATCCAGTGCGCTACGGCGAGGTCGGCTCCGGACCCACGGCGCTATTTCTGCACGGGTGGGGACTCCGTCCGAATGCGTATGCCCGTCCGATCGAGGCGATGGCCGCCGCCGGGTGCCGTGTCGTCGCCCCGGCCCTGCCCGGATTCGGCGGCACCCAGGAGCTTGCACCAGAGGTCAGGACGTTTGCCGGATACGGCGCCTGGGTGGCTCGGTTCCTCGACTCGGTCGGTGCCGGCGACCTGGCGCTCGTCGCCGGACACTCGTTCGGCGGGGGGGTGTCCACGGCCTTCGTCCACCACCAGCCCGAGCGGGTGGACTCGCTCCTGCTGGTCAACGCGGTGGGCAGCCCCACCTGGGCCTTGCTGCCCAACGAGGTCCGGACGATGGTGCAGCGACCGTTCTGGGACTGGGGTCGTCACTTCGGAGGCGACCTCCTGCACTCGCCACGGCTGATCCGCTTGCTCCCGACCTTGCTCGAGGACTTCGTCCCCAACCTGCTCCGCAACCCGCTGGGGATGTTCCGGACCGGCGAGGTCATCCGGAGAGCCGACCTGGTCGCCGAAGTGCGGGCCATCGCAGGCCACGGCATCCCGGTGTCGGTGGCCTGGTCGGACCGCGACGGCCTCGTGCCGCGGTCGGCCTTCGACGACCTGCGCCACGCCGCCGAGGTCGAGGGAGTGGTCGTCGATGGAGCCCACGCCTGGCTCATCGCCGAGCCGGAGCACTTCGGCGAACTGGTGATCAGCGCCCTGGTGGATGGACGGCACCGGGCGTCGGACCGTGCGGTCGTGCCCATCCCTCTCCCCTAGGGGGTTCGACGCGTGCCGCCAGGGACACCGGACTGGTCCGACTCGTGACGGAGCACAGGGGTAGCCTGCAGGCATGAGTGTGCCCCTTCGTGATGCCGCCACGGTGATGCTCATCCGGGATGCCGTGGACGAGGTCGGGCGCCCAGCCGTCGAGGTGTGCATGTTGAAGCGCAACCTGGCGAGCGAGTTCGTGGCCGGCGCCTACGTGTTCCCGGGCGGATCGGTCGACCCCGAAGACAGGGGTGAGGCGGCCGAGGAGCTCTGCCGGGGGCTGGACGACGCCGAGGCCAGCGAGCTGTTGGGAGTCGAGTCGGGCGGCCTGGCCTTCTGGGTGGCGGCGTTGCGCGAGTGCTTCGAGGAGGCCGGGGTGCTGCTGGCCCAGCCTCGCGACGCCGCCGACGGGACGATGCTCCTCGACACCACCGACCCCGATGAGCGAGCCCGGTTCGAGGCGCACCGCCTGGAGATCAACGGGGGGCGCAAAGGCCTGCTGGCGGTATGCCGCGAGGAGGGACTGGTGCTGGCGGCCGACACCGTCCACTACGTGAGCCACTGGATCACGCCGGAGCTGGCCCCCAAGCGGTATGACACCCGGTTCTTCGTGACCGCGGCGCCGTCCGGCCAGGTAGCCCACCACGACGACGGCGAAACCATCGCCACCATCTGGGTCCGTCCGAACGACGCACTGGCCAGGTTCGAGGCGGGGGAGATCGAACTGCTCCCCCCCACCATCGACAACCTGGAGAACCTGGCCCTGCACACCTCCACCGAGGAGGTCATGGCCTGGGCTCAGGCCGTCACCGACGTGGCGACCATCCTTCCGATCGTGCTGATCAAGGACGGCCGCCTCTTGGTCCTCCGCCCCGGCGACGACGGCTACGAGCAGGCGCTCGAGGACCGCATGGCGTCCTCCGACCCGGTCTCTCCCGAGCTTGCAGCCGCCGCCAAGGAAGCGTGGGGGCCGAAGGCCGGTTCTTCCTAGAGCTCGCCCTCGACGATGTGGGGCGGCGTCGGCAGCAGGTCCTTCAGCTGATCGTGGATGAAGCCCCCGGCGAGGAAGGTGGTGGCTTCGGCCGCTTCTTTGCTGGCGAAGATGGCCATCGAGGCACCTTCGCCATCACCGGAGTCGATCCAGTGGTACTCCACGAAGCCTTCTTCGGCTTCGACCAGCGGGGCGAAGCCGGCGCGCACGATCCGTGCAATTTCGGCGCCGTCTTCCTTCTTGTACTTGTAAGACCGGATGATTCCGTACATTGCTGCACCTATTTCTTTCGTGGATGGACATCGATACTTCGCAAGCGGCTGACGGCCCGTGAGTGCATGGCGGGGCGTGCTTGCGTACGCAATTCATAGCACCCGAGCGGTGTGTATATCGGACCTGCCGGTCAGACCGGCGAGGGGGCTCCTGTACCCGCCGGAGCACCCGTCGGAGCACCCGCCACGCCTGCCGCTACTGCCGCCTCCACCCGCTCCAACATCCGGGCGCTGCATCCATCCATCGCCACCACCGCGGGCGGGTTGTCGACGAGGGCAGCCGCGATCCGGGCGAACTCTGCGGCCAGCGGCGAGGAGTCGTCGAGCGCCACCGGTTCTCCGGCGTCGCCCCCGGCCGCTACTGACGGGTGCAGGGGGACCGTGCCGAGGAGGGGCACACCGACATCAGCAGCGAGGCGGGCCCCGCCCCCGGTGCCGAACAGGGCGTACGTCGTGCCGTGCTCGCAGGTGAAGTCGCTCATGTTCTCGATGACGCCGGTGACGCGCAGGTAGCCCTTGCGGGCCATATCGGCCGTGCGCGCCGCCACCTTCTGGGCGGCTAGGGGCGGGGTGGTGACCACCAGGACCTCGGTGCGGGGCATCATCCGAGCCAAGCCCATCTGGATGTCGCCGGTGCCCGGCGGCATGTCGATCAGCAGAAAGTCGAGGTCCCCCCAGTGGACGTCTTCGAGAAACTGCTGCACGGCCCGGTTCAGGATCAGCCCCCGCCACATGATGGCGTTCTCCTCGTCGGCCAGGAACCCCATGGACAGGACCCGCAATACGCCCGCACCCACGGCGCGCTCGAGCGGGACCATCTTCTTGTCCCGGGCCTCGATGCCCCCTTGCATGCCGAGGAGACGGGGGACGGAGAAGCCCCAGATATCGGCATCGAGCACCCCCACGGTCAAGCCTCGGCGGGCCAGGGCCACGGCCAGGTTCACCGTGACCGAGCTCTTGCCCACCCCGCCCTTGCCCGAGGCGATGGCGATCACCCGGGCGGTGTCGGGAACGTCGGTCTCCGGTGCCTCGTCGCGCGCCAAGAGCCTGGCCCGAGCCATCACCGCCTGTTTCTGCCCGGCATCCATCACCCCGGTGGTGACCGTGACCCGGTCCACCCCGGGGAGCGAGCCGACATGGGTGTCCACGTCGCGCTGGATCTGGGCCCGCAGCGGGCAGCCGGCGATGGTCAGCGCCACCTCGACATCGACCACGCCGGCGTCGATCCGCACAGCGGTGACCATGCCGAGCTCGACGATGTCCGCACCGAGTTCAGGGTCCATGACGTTGCGGAGCGCACCCCGGACCGCGTCCTCGGTCACGGACGTCCCGGCCGGATCGGGGGTGTCGTTCCTGGTCACCTACACAATCGTAGTGGGGGGACCGGCTGCTCCCATCGACTCGGTGTACCGCCCGAGCCTCGTGGGGGGTACGATTGGTGTGTCCGTACTCTCGGTTTGCGCCGCGTGCGGGCAACAGGATCTCGACAGGACGTTCAGCCGTCCCGTGACCAAGAGGAGCATCGATGAGTTCGACCATGCAGAACGTGACGATCGGGAAGAAGCCCAACCCCGTGAACCTGACGGATGTCGCTGCCGCCAAGGTCGCCGACCTGCTGGCAGAAGAGGACACCGAGGGCTTGGCGCTGCGCGTGGCCGTCCGCCCCGGTGGCTGCTCGGGCTTCAGCTACGAGATGTTTTTCGATGCCGACGTGGCCGAGGACGATGTGGTCCGGGAGTTCGGAACGGTCAAGGTCGTCGTCGACCAGACCAGCGCCGACCTGCTCAAGGGATCGACCCTCGACTACAGCGACGGGCTGCAGGGCGCGGGGTTCCACGTGACGAACCCGAACGCGTCGCGCACCTGCGGCTGCGGCTCCTCCTTCAGCTGAGCCGCTGACCAGCCTCCGCGTCAACGGCGCCGACGTCGAGGTGCCCGACAACGGGTCGACGCTGCTCGAAGTCCTGCGCGAGCACCTCGGCCTGCGCTCCCTCAAGGACGGCTGCAGCCCCCAGGGCCAGTGCGGCTGCTGCACGGTGTGGGTGGACGGATCTCCCCGTGTGGCCTGCGTCACCCCGGTGCGGCGGCTCGAGGGGCGCGAGGTGACCACGCTCGAGGGCATGGTCGAGACATCGCGCCAGCTGTGGGCCGATGCCCTGGTCGCCACCGGCGGCAGCCAGTGCGGCTTCTGCACCCCGGGGATCGTCATGCGTCTGGCTGCATTGGACGGCGACGCACCGGTGACCGACGAAGCGGTGGACCAGTCGCTGCTGGCCCATCTGTGCCGGTGTACGGGATGGCAGACGGTCACCGAGGCGGCACGGGAGGTCTTCGATGGTGCAGTCACAGATGGGAGTCATCGCAGTGACCCCGACCTGGCCGCGGCAGCAGCTCGTGCTTCGATCGAGGGCGGCGTTCCTCAGCGGGTCGGGCCGGAGGTGGTGCTGGGTGACGCCGGCTTTGCCGACGACGGGTGCCCTCCTGATGCCCTGGTGGCCGTGGTGGACGGCGACGGCTACGCCGTAGCCGAGTCTCTGCCCGAGGCCCGGACGCTGGCCGGAAAGGTGCAGGGGCGGAGCACGACAGCCCCCCTCACCCACCCGGTGGCGGTTCCGGAGGGAGATTGGACGCTGACGCTGGCCACGACGTGGGTCGAGCCTGCCTATCTCGAGCCCGACGCGTCGTGGTGCGTGCCCGGTGGGGAGCCGGCGTCGCCCTACGGCAACGGGGGGTCCTTCGGAGGAAAGCTGCACTCCCCGGTGGCCGAAGATGCCCGTCGACTCGCCGGAGTCCACGGTCGTGCGGTCCGGGTGCTGTGGTCCCGTGAGGATGTGGTCCGTCGTGGCCCGAAGCGGCCACCGATCGCTGCTCGTATCTCGGCCGAGGGGACCGGGATCCTCCGGATCGGCGTGTCGGGCAGCCCGCTGGCCGGACGCGAGTGGGAGGACCTCTTGGCCGATGTGGCGTTCGTCGCCCCGGGACTCGCCGTGGAACAGGTGGCCGTCACCGGCCCGCCCGTGTCCCTCTCCCTGCGCGCCTCCGTGTGGGCCGAGGCCGCAGTGCTGGCTGCCGCGGTGCGTCTCGGGACGGTCGGTACCGCGGTGACGGACGTGACGGTCGAAGTGGTGTCGCCTGGAGGCGGGCGAGCCGCAGTCCGCTGTGGCGTTGACGGCTCGCTCGACATCGAGGTGGCCGCTGGTGCTGTCCTCGACGAGGTGGTGCTCCGCTCGTATGCCATCGGGGCCGCCCACCAGGCGCTCGGGTGGGTCCGTTCGGAGGGGATCGCCGTTGACGCCGAGGGAGCAGTTCAGGACCTGACGGTCCGGTCGTTCGGGATCCTCCAAGCTCGGGCCGTCCCACCGGTGACCGTCCGGGTCGTCGATCAACCCGAGGCTGCGCCGGTCAACGGATCGGACGCGGTGTTTGCCGCGGTGGCCGCCGCCCGGTGGCTCGCCGACGGACTTCCCCCGATGTGGCCGGACGACCGGGCGGGGGCCGGCCGGCGCTGAGTCGGGCCCGCGGGCCCCGCTGTGCGGGCGGCCGTCGTGACCACGCAGTTCATCCCCTAGTTTTGTGTCGCAACCATCGATCTTGGAGGTCCCTTGCGCTCCCCTAAAGACTTCTTCCGCCCGCTTGCCGTAGGTGCGCCGCAGCCGCTGCGCGAGTCGCCGTTCCGGCCGTCGCGCATGATCCACTTCTTCCCGGCCTCCAATCCGAAGATGGTGGCCAAGCTGCCCGACTTGGCGACCAAGGTGGATGTGCTCCTCGCCAACCTGGAGGACGGCGTCCCGGCGAGCGACAAAGAGGCCGCCCGACAGGGCATGGTCGATGTGGGCAAGTCGGTGGACTTCGGGTCCGCCCAGTTCTGGACAAGGGTCAACTCCCTCGACTCGCCCTGGGTGCTCGACGACCTGATCGCGGCAGTGACCGAAGTCGGCCACGTCCTCGACGTCATCATGATCCCCAAGGTGGAGGGAGCCGAAGACATCCACTATGTGGACCGCCTGCTGGCCCAGCTCGAGGCGAGGGCCGGACTGACCCGTCCGATCCAGGTTCACGCCATCTTGGAGACGGCCCGGGGCGTGTCCAACGTCGAAGAGATCTGTGCGGCCTCCCCGCGTATGCAGGGTCTGTCGCTCGGTCCGGCCGACCTCGCCGCCAACCGCCGGATGAAGACCACCCGGGTGGGTGGTGGTCACCCGGACTACCTGGTGCGCCAAGATCCGATCGACGGCGACATCCACGGCCCCCGAGCGGTGTTTCAACAGGACCTGTGGCACTACACGATCGCCCGCATGGTGGACGCCTGCCAGTCCAACGGGATCGCCGCCTACTACGGCCCCTTCGGTGACATCGCCGACGTCGTGGCCTGTGAGGACCAGTTCCGCAACGCCTACCTTCTCGGCTGCGTCGGTGCCTGGACGCTGCATCCCGCACAGATCGACATCGCCCGTCGGGTCTTCTCTCCCAACGAGGCCGACGTGCGTCACGCCCGCCGTGTCATCGCCGCCATGGGTGACGGGACGGGCGCGGTGATGCTCGACGGCAAGATGGAAGACGACGCCTCGGTCAAGCAGTGCCGGGTCATGGTGGACCTTGCCGCAGACCTGGCGGCTCGCGACCCCGAGCTCGCCGAGCTCTATTCGACCATCACCCTGGAGGACTGAGATGACCACCGCCGACCTTCGCCCCCGCCGCAGCGTGCTGTACATGCCGGCGGCCAACGAGCGGGCCCTCGAGAAGGCCAAGGGCATCCCGGCCGACGCGCTGATCTTCGACCTCGAGGATGCGGTGGCCCCCGACGCCAAGGCAGAGGCTCGCGAACGGGCCTGCGCCATGTTTGCCGCCGGCGGCTACGGCAACCGGGAGATCACCATCCGCGCCAACGGCATCGGCACGCCCTGGCACGACGACGACTTAGCCGCCATCTCCGCCGCGGGACCGGACGGCGTGGTGGTGCCGAAGGTGAACTCGGCGGCCGACGTGCACGCCATCGAGGCTGCGCTCGAGCGACACGGCGCTCCGGACCGCACGCGTATCTGGGCGATGTTGGAGACGCCTGTGGCCATGCTCCACGCCGAAGAGATCTGCTCCGCTTCCGAGCGTCTCAACGTGCTCGTCATGGGCACCAACGACCTGGCCAAGGAGCTCCATGCCCAGCGGGTGCCGAGTCGGGACCCCCTGCTCGGAGGTCTCTACCTCTGCCTGCTTGCCGCCCGTGCGTCCGACAAGGTGATCCTCGACGGGGTCTTCAACGACGTCAAGGACGACGATGGGCTCATCGCCGAGTGCCGGCAGGGCCGTGCACTGGGCTTCGATGGGAAGACGCTGATCCATCCGGGCCAGGTCGGGCACTGCAACGAGGCGTTCTCGCCGGACTCGGACGAGGTCGACTTGGCGGTGCGGATCATCGCTGCGTTCGAGGAGGCCGAGCGCGACGGGCGGGGCGTGGTGACCGTGGACGGCAGGATGATCGAGAACCTGCACGTCGACGAGGCGAGGCGGGTGCTGGCCATCCAGGACGCCATCGCTGCCGCTGAGGGCTGACCCCATGACAACGATCGAGCCCGTCCCCGGGCAGGCAGATCTTGACCGGTGGCTGCGCGTGTCAGGATCGTCACCGGCAAGATTGACCGTGCTGACAGGCGCAGTGCATACGGAAGGGCAACAGTGATGGAGCAGGACGAAACCGCAGCGGGTCTCTCGATCGATGAGTTGCGCGAGCGGTACCGGGTAGAGCAGCAGAAGCGCATCCGTCCCGACGGCATGGCACAGTGGGCCGAACTGGGCGAGGACCTGGACCGCGACCCGTTCGTCGAGCCCGGCTTCACCCGAGACCCGGTGGTCGAGGAGACCACCGTCGTGATCGTGGGCGGCGGCTTCGCCGGGATGCTCACGGCGATCCACCTGGCCAAGCACGGGATCACCGACGTCCGGATCGTCGAGAAGGCAGGAGACTTCGGCGGTACCTGGTACTGGAACCGGTATCCGGGCTGCATGTGCGACGTCGAGTCCTACGTCTACCTGCCCCTCCTCGAGGAGACGGGCTTCATGCCCACCGAGCACTACGCCAGCGCACCGGAGATCTTCGAGTACTCCAAACTGCTGGCCCGGACGTTCGACCTCTATTCCCGCGCCCTGTTCCAGACCGACGTCACCGGGGCGGACTGGGACGAGGAGGCACAGCGCTGGCAAGTCACCACCAGCCGCGGCGACCGGCTGTCGTCCCGCTTCTTCGTGCTGGCCGGCGGCATCCTGCACAAGGCCAAGCTGCCGGGAATCGCTGGGATCGATGACTTCGAGGGCAAGGCCTTCCACACCAGCCGGTGGGATTACGGCTACACCGGTGGCAGCCCCACCGAGCCGATGGACCAGCTTGCCGACAAGCGGGTGGGCATCATCGGCACCGGCGCCACCGCTGTGCAGGTGGTCCCGCAGATCGCCCGCGCGGCCAAGGAAGTCTTCGTCTTCCAGCGCACCCCGGGTGCTGTGGGTGTCCGCAACCAGCAGCCCACCGATGTCGAGTGGTACGAGAGCCTCGAGCCGGGCTGGCAGCACGAGAGGATCGTCAACTTCACCCAGGCCGTCACCGGAGCGAAGCCCGAAGTAGACATGGTCGCCGACGGTTGGACCGAGGTGATGTGGGTCGATACCCAGAAGGGCGCGGACACGCCCGAAGAGCGCGAAGCGCTCGAACGGATCGACTTCGAGGTGATGGAGACGATCCGAGGGCGGGTCGACGAGATCGTCGAGGACCCCGAGACGGCCGCCAAGCTCAAGCCCTATTGGGGCAAGCACTGCAAGCGGGTCTGTTTCCACGACGACTACCTGCCGGCGTTCAACCGACCAAACGTGCACCTGGTCGACACCGAAGGACGAGGCGTCGAGGCGATCACCTCGCGCGGCCCCGTGGTCGACGGCGTCGAGTACCCGGTGGATCTGCTGATCTACGCCTCTGGCTTCGAGGTCACCACTGATCTGTACCATCGGCTCGGCTTCGACCCCAAGGGACGCGACGGCGTCGCGCTGTCGCAGCGCTGGGCCGAGGGCGCACACACCCTGCACGGCGTGCTGGCCAGCGGGTTCCCCAACATGCTGCTGATCAGCCTGGTCCAGGGTGGGTTCGGCACGAACTTTTCGCACCTGCTTTCCGAGTCGGCCAAGCACGTGGCGTCCATCGTCGAGGCCTGCATCGACCAAGGCGTCGTCGTCATCGAGCCCGAGGAGGCTGCCGAAGAGGAGTGGCTGTCGCTGCTCCTCGGCGTCGGTATGGGCAACGCCCGTTACTTCCAGACCTGCACGCCCAGCTTTTACAACAGCGAGCAGCAGGCGATCGACTCTCGGGCCGTGCGGAACCTGACCTACACCGGCAGCCTCCTCGAGTACGTCGGCTACCTCGAGCGCTGGCGCGACGAGCCGGGGTTCCCCGGTGCCGTGGTGGTCCGAGCGGATCCCGGCGATAACGGATAGATCGCTGCACTGGGGCCGATAGAACCGGTCCCCTGCGTGAAGGGTTGCACTCCACCCTCTGATGATGATGAATCTTGTCGATCCCAGCGGTGACCTCGGCGGCAAGCCACTACCGGTCATAGACCTCGCGGCGATGAACAAGAGCCACGACCACGATCAAGAGCACATCATCGGCAATGGTGTAGATGATGCGGTAGTCGCCAACGCGCACCCGATAGCCAGGACGACTTCGCAGAGGTCTGGATGCTGGCGGCCTCGGGTCGTCGGCAAGTAGCCCGATTGCGCCTTGGATACGGGGACGAATTGCCGGGTCGAGTTTCCGCAGTGCCCGGGCCGCAGCGGGACGCAGCTCAATGCGGTAGGTCGTCACGTCCAGCCGAGGTCGGCCTTCACCTCATCCCAGGGAATATTGGGACCTTCCTCAGCCATTGCTGCGTCGAATGCCTGGGCATCTTCTGCGTCCTCGAGCGCCTCGATCAACACTTCATACCGTTCGGGGCTGACCAGCACCGCTGCAGGCCGGCCGTAGCGCTCGAGGAACACCGCTTCGGTGCGGGCCGTCTCCACCGCTTCGGAGAGTCGTTCCCGAGCTTCGCTGACTGCCATCTTCGCCATGCGAGCTGTTGTACAAGATCTATATCAACTTGTACATATCACCGGCCACGATCGTGCAGGCGGTTCGCGCACCGCTCCGATCGTTCGTGCGAAGGTCCAGCTCAGGGACTCGGGTGGAGGTGATGGGACGTTGTTCGAACCTTTCTCGCGGCTGATTCCAGCGTTGCAGGAAGGTTGGTCAAGCGATTGAAAGACGACAAGCGCCACTTGTCAGGACAAGATAAACGTCATACACTTATTGGGTGGAGATTCACGGGTCGGCTCGGAAGCACGGCATCGAAGATGACGGCATGTTGCACGCCGTCGAGAACTCCTTGGCTTGGATCGAAATCTCTGACGACCCGTTTCGCTATTTGCTCGCAGGACCCGACAGATCGGGGAATGTGGTGGAGATTGTCATGATGGTTATCGGGGATCGAGAGATCGTGATCCACGCCATGCCAATCCGAGCCACGACACGTATCCAACTATTTGGAGGTGATGCAAAATGACGGAAGCCTCGTACGGTTCCACCAAAGGCGGAACGCCGATAACGGAGGAGATGATCCAAGGGTTTGCTGATGAGGCGGAGCGTGGGTACTCGTCCGAGCTGCTCGTGACGAAGCGTCGCGGCCCGGGACGGCCTCCGTTGGGTAACGCCGCCAAGAAGGTCGGGTCGGTCCGTTTGGATCCTGCGCTCCGAGAAGAAGCTGCACGTCGAGCCAAGGACGATGGGGTGTCAGTGTCGGAGATTGTTCGACGAGCACTCCAGGAGTACTTGCGTAGCGCCTGATCCCAAGTCGTCCGCCGGGAGGAACGCGCTGAAACAGCGATGTTGTCGATCCGACGACATTGGTGGACGTGATGGGACTCGGACCCGGCGCCTCGTGGAGGACCGTGCCTGGCGCAGCACGGTACTGACATCGGCTCGATCCGAACGGCTCGCTTCCTCGACCGTCGTGGATCACCAGCCCGTAGGATCTCGATCTGAGGACGCCGTCCGTCGTCCCCAAACTGTCCCCGAATCCCTCCCGAGGAGTACCCATGAGCACGCCCGTCGGCCCCTACACCCCGATCGTCGAAGCCGGTCCGTGGCTGGTGTGCTCGGGCCAGCTCGGCCTGGCCCTGGCGGCTGACGGCAGCGCCCCGGGACTTGTCGCAGGCGGACCAGCACCAGAGCTCACCCAGGCGATCGCCAATGCCGAGGCACTGCTGACAACACATGGGGCCACCCTGGCCGAAGTGGTCAAGACCACGGTCTTTGCCACCGACCCGGCTGACTTCCCGGCGGTCAACGAGGCGTATGTGGCTGCATTCGGCGACCACCGGCCTGCCCGGTCGATGGTGGCGGTGTCGGCGTTGCCGATGGGTGCCACCGTCGAGATCGAGGTCTGGGCCTACCGCAGCGGATCCTGACCGGAGGCCTCAGCCCCCGGCAGGGTTATCGGAGTCACGGGGTCCAGGTGGTCTGGCCGAAGCGGTAGCCGACCGAGCGCACCGTCTGGATCAGATGGGCGTGCTCCTCGCCGAGCTTGGCCCGCAGGCGTCGTATGTGGACGTCGACTGTCCGGGCACCGCCGTAGTACTCGTAGCCCCAAACCCGGCTGAGCAGTGTCTCGCGGGTGAAGACCTTGCCCGGTCGGGCCGCCAAGAACCGGAGCAGTTCGTACTCCATGTAGGTGAGGTCGAGGACCCGGCCCGCCACCGCGGCCTGGTAGGTCTCGAGGTTGAGCACCAGGGGTCCGTGCTCCAGCAGGTCGGGGCGCAGCCCGCGCCCTGTCCGCCAGAAGAGGTGCGCCAGCCGGGTGGCGAGCTCGTCCGGGTTGACCGGCTCCAGGCACAGGTCGTCGAAGAGATCCTCGCGCAGCTCCAGCTCACCCAGCTGGCTCGACGGGACGATGACCAGCACCGGAGCGAGCGGCACCTCGCGAGACCGGAGGTGCCGGCAGAGCGCGAAGGCCGTGGCGGCGTCCCCTCCACTGCAGATGACAGCACCGGACCAGCCGTCTTCGGGCTCGACCCCATCGACCGCCTCGACCCGGTCGACGCCGATCCACGGGTAGCCGGCCCGATCGAGCACGGCAGTCACCGCAGTCGGCGGAAGCGCAGGAAAGCACAGCAGTGGCTCCATGGCGGTGCTCCCCTCTCCTCTGGTCGTCGGCCGGGTGGTTCCGGTTGGTAGCTGGGTCGGGTCGGGTTACAGCAGCGGCAGGTAGCGGTCGAGCTCGAACTGGGTCACATGGGCCTTGTACCCGGCCCACTCGGCCCGCTTGTTCCGGAGGAACCACTCGAAGACATGGTCACCCAAGGTGTTCGCCAGCAGCTCGGAGGACTCCATCAGGGCCAGTGCCTCGTGCAGGCTTCCCGGGAGGTGCAGGATGCCCTTGGCGTCGAGCTCTTCGGGGCTGAGGGCGAAGAGGTTGGCGTCGGCCTGCGCCGGCAGCTCGTAGCCCTGTTCGATGCCCTGCAGCCCTGCGGCCAGGATGACGGCAAAGGCCAGGTACGGATTGCAGGCGCTGTCCGGCGAGCGGTACTCGATCCGGGTGGACTCGGCCTTGCCCGGCTTGACCACCGGGACCCGGACGAGGGCCGATCGGTTGTTGCGGGCCCACGACACGTGGATGGGCGCTTCGTAGCCCGACACCAGGCGCTTGTAGGAGTTGACCCACTGATTGGTGATGGCGGTGATCTCCCCGGCATGACGGAGCAGCCCGGCGATGAAGCCCTCGGCCACCTCGGACAGGCCCCCGGGCCGATCGAGGTCGACGAAGGCGTTCTCGTCGCCGCGGAACAGCGACATGTGGGTGTGCATGCCCGACCCCTGCACACCAGCGAGCGGCTTGGGCATGAAGCTGGCGAAGACGCCCTGCTGGCGGGCCAACTCCTTGACCACGAGACGCACCGTCATCACGGTGTCGGCCATGGTCAGGGCGTCCGTGTAGCGCAGGTCGATCTCGTGCTGGCTGGGGGCATCCTCGTGCTGGGCGTGCTCTACGGGGATGCCCATCTCCTCGAGGGTCAGGACCGTCCGCTGGCGGATGTCGCTGGCCCGGTCGGCCACGGTGAGCTCAAAGTAGGAGCCGGTGTCGAGGGTGGCCGGCGAGTGGCTCGGGTCACCGTCGGCAAAGTAGAAGAACTCGATCTCGGGGGCGGCGTAAAAGGTGAATCCCTGGCTGCGGGCGCGCTCCAAGGTGCGCTTGAGGACGTAGCGAGGGTCTCCTTGGAAGGGTGATCCGTCGAGGTCGACGATGTCGCAGAACACCCGTGCCACCTGGGCGCTGGAGGGGTCACCGTGCACATCGCCCGTGCTGTGGCCATGGCCGTGCCACGGGAGCAGCTGAAACGTATTGGCGTCCGGGCGGGCGAGGACGTCGCTCTCCTGGACACGGCTGAATCCGTCGATGGCCGACCCGTCGAATGTCATGCCCTCGTCGAGGGCGTTCTCGAGCTCTGCCGGGGTGATGCTGAAGCTCTTCGGCGTGCCGAGCACATCGGTGAACCACAGCTGCACGAACCGGACCCCGCGTTCCTCGACCGTCCGGAGGACGTACTCCTCTTGGTTCCTCATGTGGTCGTGCACCTCCGGGTTGTGGAGCGCTCGATGGGATCGTGTGGTTCGATCCCACAGTCTCGCAGGTGATGGCAGATCGGTCGAAGCGGGGCCGGAGCGCACGGAGCCGGGTCCTCGTGGGACCCGGCTCCGTTTGCGTCCAGTTGTTGTGCGAGCCGGTTCGGCCCGCCCAGTTCAGCTCCCGGCTGCGTCGCCGCAGACGGTCTCCACCATCACGGCGGTGACCTCGTAGGGGTCCATGTTGGCGTTGGGACGACGGTCCTCGAGCCAACCCTTCTTGTCGACGGCCACCTTCCACGGAATCCGGATGGAGGCCCCGCGGTCCGAGGTGCCGTAGCTGAACTTGGTGAAGTGGGCGGTCTCGTGCGCACCGGTCAGGCGGCTTTCGATGCCGACACCGTAGACGGCGATGTGCTCATCGACCCGCTTTCCGATTGCCTCGCAGCCAGCGATGATGGCGTCCCAGCCGCCGTCCTCGCGCATGGCCTTGGTCGAGAAGTTGGTGTGCGCACCGGCGCCGTTCCAATCTCCGAGGATCGGCTTGGGCTCGAGCGTGGCGAAGACGCCGAAGTCTTCGGCGATGCGGAAGAGCAGCCAACGGGCCACCCACAGCTGGTCACCCATCTCCAGGGGCGCAAGGACGCCGAGCTGGAACTCCCACTGCCCCATCATCACCTCGGCGTTGGTGCCTTCGATGCCGATACCGGCGTCGATGCAAGCCGCGGTGTGCAGCTCCACGATCTCGCGTCCAGGCATCTTGTCGCCGCCCACACCGCAGTAGTACGGGCCCTGCGGGGCGGGGTAGCCGACAGCCGGCCAGCCCAGCGGGCGGCCGTCCTTGAAGAACGTGTACTCCTGCTCGATGCCGAACATCGGCTCCTGGTCGCCGTACTGCTCGACGATGGCGCGCAGCTTCGATCGGGTGTTGGTCGGGTGCGGCGAGTAGTCCGTGAGCTCCACCTCGCACATGACGAGCCGGTCGTCGGGGCCGCGTAGCGGGTCCGGGCAGGACCACACGGGGCGCAGAACGCAGTCGGAGTCGTGGCCCTGGGCCTGGTTGGTGCTGGAGCCGTCGAAGCCCCAGATGCCCGGCTGCTCGCCGTCGGGGACGACCCGGGTCTTGCTCCGGAGAAGAGGGGACGGCTCGGTCCCGTCGATCCAGATGTACTCAGCTTGATACGCCACGCGCACTCCTCTATTGCTCGGTTCCTGCTCGTCGACTTTGTTGGGGCGGAAAATACCACCGCGATCCGGTCCAGGCATCAGCCGGGGCCCGGCGCCCCTTGGACCCTGAACTATTGCAGGTCGCCGTTTCCGACCCGTTACCTGATTGTGAACGGCGTATTAACAGGGCCCGTTCGGTGTCTGGCGGCAACTGGGAGAACGGGCAACGGAAGCCCCCCGGGTGCACCGGTAGGCTGCGGCAATGGCTCGGATCCGGGTGGCGGCGTGCCAGATCAACACGGTCGTGGGCGACCTGGCCGGCAACGCGGCCCGGACCTTGGACGCCTTGGCCGGGGCCGAGCGAGCCGGAGCCGACCTCGCGGTGTTTCCTGAGCTCACGGTCACCGGGTATCCGCCGGAAGACCTGTTGGGCCGCCCGGCGTTCGTAGAGGACAACCTGGCGGCGTTCGCTGCCGTCGTCGCCGGCACCGGCGAGTGTGCCGCGGTGGTCGGCTACGTGGACGTCGCCCCATCGGGTCGCCTGCTCAACGCAGCGGCCCTCTGTCATCGAGGGCAGGTCCTCGGCCGCTACGTCAAGCGGATCCTTCCCAACTACGGGGTCTTCGACGAACAGCGCTGGTTCGACGAGGGCACGGGGAGGGCGCCCCTGTTCGAGGTGGCCGGTATCCCGGTGGGAATGACCATCTGCGAGGACATGTGGTTCGCGGCGGGCCCGATGGCGCACCAGGCCGCCGACGGGGCCCGGCTCCTGGTCAACCTGAACGCCTCGCCCTACTCCCAAGGCAGACGCGGCGAGCGTCTGGCCGTGCTCGCGCAGCGGACCGCCGAGACGGGCTGCGCTGTCGTCTACGTCAATCAGGTGGGAGGCCAAGACGAGCTGGTCTTCGACGGAGCCTCCGTCATCGTCGACGCCAGCGGTGCGATCGTCGCCTCGGCACACCAGTTCGCCGAAGAACTACTGGTTGCCGACCTCGAGGTCGACCTGGGCGTGGCGCCCTCTGTGACTGTCGACGCCCGTCGGGTAGCTCCCCTGGTGGTCACCACGGCACCGCGCGCTTTCGGCGATGGGCCGCTGACTCCTCGGGCCGATCTGCTCGAGCCGGTGGCCGAGGTATATGAAGCGCTGGTGCTGGGCACTCGTGACTACCTGTCGAAAAACGGGTTCACCGATGCGGTGATCGGCCTGTCGGGCGGCATCGACTCGTCCCTGGTGGCGGCCATCGCCGTCGACGCCGTCGGCCCCAGCAATGTGCACGGGGTGGCGATGCCATCGCGCTATTCGAGCGGGGGATCGGTGACCGATGCTGATGCCCTGGCCGCCAACCTCGGCATCGACATCGTGAGTGCTCCCATCGAGTCGGCCCATCGAGCGTTCGCCGACATGCTCGCCCTGCTGCTCGGCGGTGAACCGACGGGGCTGACCGACGAGAACCTGCAAAGCCGAATCCGGGGCGTCGTGCTGATGGCGCTGTCGAACGCCAACGGGTGGATCGTCCTCACCACGGGCAACAAGAGCGAAATGGCCACCGGCTACTCGACCCTCTATGGCGATTCTGCCGGAGGGTTCGCGGTGATCAAGGATGTGGCCAAGACCCTCGTCTACGAACTCTGCCGCTACCGGAACGCCCGCGCCGGGTTCGACCTGATCCCGGTGACGGTCTTGGACAAGCCGCCGTCGGCCGAGCTCCGTCCGGACCAGCGCGACGACGAGTCGCTGCCGCCCTACTCCGTCCTCGACCCGGTGATGGCGGGCTATGTGGAGGCTGACCGCTCCCCTGACGACCTGGTGGCCGAGGGGTTCGATGCCGAGGCGGTCGCCCGG
>CAININ010000395.1 GCA_903849265.1 uncultured Acidimicrobiaceae bacterium | reverse complement strand
GCGAGCGGTCCGCCGGTACAACGGCCACCCTGGCCAACGAAGTGGGGCCAACCGTCGTCATGCAGCGCCTCGTCTTCCGCGGCGAGCCGTTGGACGAGGACCTCACGGTCCACCTCGTCGATGAGATCGTCCTCCCACTTCTGCGCTACCGCCACCTCGCAACGTTGCAGTAGCCCATCACACACCATCGTCCCCGAACCTGACCGATTCGACACCACCGCACCGAGGAGTTCCCCCATGTCCGACAGCACCGAGCCCCTGACCGACGAGTCGTCGCTCGCCCATCTGGAGCCAGACCCGAAGCGCTGGTTGGCGCTGGCCGTCATCGCAGTAGCCCAGTTGATGGTCATCTTGGACTCGTCGATCGTCAACATCGCGCTGCCTTCGGCCCAGAAGGCGCTCCACATCACCAATGCCGACCGCCAATGGATGGTGACCGCATACACGCTGTCGTTCGGCAGCCTGCTCCTGCTCGGCGGCCGCATCGCCGACTATGCCGGCCGGAAGCGGGTCTTCGTCATCGGGCTTCTCGGATTCGCCGGGTCCTCGGCCCTGGGTGGGCTGGCAATCAACGCACCCATGCTCTTCGGGGCTCGAGCCCTACAGGGTGCCTTCGCCGCCCTGCTCGCTCCCGCCGCGCTGTCGCTCATCACCGTGACCTTCACCGAAGTGCGCGAGCGCGCAACGGCGTTCGGCGTCTACGGCGGCATCGCTGGTGGTGGGGCGGCCATCGGGCTCATCCTCGGTGGCGTCCTCACTCAGTTCGCATCCTGGCGCTGGTGCCTGTTCGTCAATGTGCCGATCGCCATCGTCACTGCACTGGCCGCGCTGCCGCTCGTGCGAGAGAGCAAAGCCATCGGCAACACCACCTACGACATCCCAGGAACCACCACCGTGACCGGCGGACTGGTGTCCCTGGTCTACGGGTTCACCTTGGCTGCTCGCGACGGATGGACATCGACCAACACCCTCTTCTTCCTCGGCCTCGCCGCTGTCCTGCTGGTGACCTTCGTGGTCATCGAGGTGAAATCAACCAATCCGCTGCTGCCGATGCGGATTCTGCTCGAGCGGAACCGTGGCGGCTCCTACCTGTCCGCCTTGATGGTGGGGTCGGGGCTGCTCGGGATGTTCCTCTTCTTGACCTACTACTTCCAGAGCGTGCTCGGGTACTCGGCGCTCAAGGCGGGGTTTGCCTTCCTGCCCTTCTCGATCGGGATCATCCTGGCGGCCGGGGTCGCGTCGAAGCTGCTGCCAAGAGTAGGGCCCCGGTTCATGATGACCGGCGGATTCGCGGCGGCTGCGTTGGGTCTGCTGTGGCTGAGCAGGATCACCCCGAGCACCAGCTATGTCGCCGATGTCCTGCCAGCCGAGATCCTGATCAGCCTCGGGATGGGTACCGCCTTCGTGCCTATGAGCAGCACGGCGCTGCACCGTGTCAGCCCGCACGATGCCGGTGTGGCCAGCGCCACCCTCAACACGTCTCAGCAGATCGGCGGCTCGCTTGGAACCGCACTGCTGAACACCCTGGCGGCCTCGGCGACGGTCACCTACCTGGCCACCCGGGCGCACACCCCGGCCAACGTGGTGGCGGCCCAAGTCCACGGCTACTCCGTGGGCTTTCTGGTCGGAGCCGGATTCCTGGCCCTGGCCTCGCTCTCGGCCCTCGTGTTGATCACGGTCACCAGGGCCGACCTGGCGGACATCGACGGGGTGTCCGGCGAAGTCATCCTGGTCTAGACCTCCCGTCTTCCCCCGTCGGGGAAGGGAGCTCCGCGACAAGCCGACGGGCCGGCCTCAGGTCAGAATCCCGAATAGTGGTCCGGGATCCGTCCCATTCGTCCTGCCTGGTAGTCCTCGAACGCCTGCACCACTTCGGCCTTGGTGTTCATGACGAACGGACCGTGGGCGAATACCGGTTCTCCGATGGGGCGGCCCCCCAGGATCAGGACGTCGAAGTCGGGCGTGCGCTCTGACGGCGTGGCCGAGCCGGCGAAGGTGACCGTGTCACCGGGCCCGTACACCGCCAGCTGTCCTGACGAGGCCGGATGCCGCTCGATTCCCACCGTGCCATCCCCGGACAAGACGTAGACGAGGGCGTTGAACGCCGGGTCCCAAGGCAGGGTCACCGACGCGCCAGTCGACACGGTGGCATGCACCATGGTCATCGGTGAGTGCGTCGCCCCTGGTCCGGCGTGGCCGTCCAGGTCACCGGCAATGAGCCGCAGGAGTGCGCCCCCGTCGGGCGTGGTCAGCAGTGCGACGTTCCCGGCACCGATGTCCTGATATGCGGGAGCCATCATCTTGTCGGCCCGGGGAAGGTTGACCCAGAGCTGGATCCCGTGGAACAGACCGCCTGCTGCCACCATCTCTCCAGGGGGTGCTTCGATGTGGAGGATTCCGGATCCAGCGGTCATCCACTGGGTGTCGCCGTTGGTGATCAGACCTCCTCCGCCGATCGAGTCCTGGTGACGGAACGTCCCGTCGATCATGTAGGTCACCGTCTCAAACCCACGGTGGGGGTGCCAGGACGTACCCTTGGCTTCTCCTGGGGCGTATTCGACCTCACCCATCTGGTCCATGTGGATGAACGGATCCAGGTAGGTGCTGTCCACTCCGGCAAACGCTCGGCGGACAGGGAATCCTTCGCCTTCGAGGCCGCCCGGTGCAGTCGCTACTCCGAGCACGGGACGGTCCGAGGTTGCGGCCAGGTCGGGACGCACCACCCGCGGAAGCGCCAGCACATCGTCAACGGTCACTGCAGGCATGGCCACTCTCCTCGCGCTCGTGCAGATTCCCCCTCGAGTTCGCCCCTCGGGTGCTCTGCGCCCAATTGCAACGCTGGTTGTGTGCACAACATTCCGGTGGTTGGCGCGCAGCGTCGGATGATGTCTGACTCTGCAGGCATCTTGGCAGGTACGCTGGGAGCAGGCAGATGTCAGGAGCAACCACGTGATCCGGTCGAGAGGCGGAACGACCCTGCGCGAAAGCGACAGCCAGGACAGCGTCGCAGCGGAGCCAGTCCAGTCGGTCGGGACGCAGCTCCGCCTGGCCAGGGAAGCGCGTGGCTTGGACCTCTTGGCGGTGCACGACCATCTCGGTCGGCCCATCACGCAGATCGAAGCGCTGGAGACCGGCGACATGGGTGCTCTTCCTGATCGGTCCCTGGCGCTGTCGACCCTGCGCCGGTACGCCACCTTCCTCGGCCTCGATGCCGATGCGCTCGTCGAAGAGTTCACCGTCGAGCAGGAGATCGAGCCAGCCGGCACCAGTGCGCCGGCCGGCCGATCGACCGCCGCCGCCGCCGCAACAAGCGTGGTCGCCGCAGTGACCGCTGGTCCTGAGCACCTTCGAGCCTTCACTGAGACAGGGGAAGTCCCCCGGGTGGCAGGCCGGGGAACCTCGACGGCAGGTACCTCGAGCAGCTACGACTACTCGGCCGAAGTCGGCCCACCTACAGGGACGTTCCCCGTCGTGCCGCGTGCCGACCTGCGCAAAAGTCGGAGATCCGTGGCACGGGCCAGGCGGAGGATGCGCGCCCCCACCTCACTTCGCGTGATCACATGGATTGCCGCCGTGCTGGTCCTCATCGTCGCCGTCGGGTTCGTGCTGCTGACTGCCAACCCACGGGTGCTGGCCAACGCGCACATTCTGCGGGTGGCACCAGCCGGATCGTCTGCGACAACCGGTGGATCCTCGAATCCGACCTCCACGGTCCCCCGCCAGGCATTTCCGGTCCAGTCTTCCGGGTCGAGCGATTCGAGTGCCTCGTACAGCGTGGCCACAACCAAGTTCACCGTGGTAGTCGCTACTTCAGGACCGTGCTGGGTCCAGATCACCAGCTCCTCATCGCCGGTTCCCCTCGTCAGCGGGGTCCAGCAGGGGGCCAAGGTCTTGTCCTTCCCAGCGGTCGGGACCATGACTGTCGAGGTGGGGTCGTCCGCTGTCCTGGTGGGCATCACCATCAAGGGGAAGAACGCCTTCACCGACGCACCCAAAGTGGTCCCCTTCACGTACACCTTCGCTCCTGCTGGCTGAATCCAGCGACCGCTCGAGCCCGTTGGCCATCCGGTGCCGTTCAGCTGTCGGAGCCACCGCTCGTGCCATCCCGCCCCACCGGGGTGAGCGAGCTGCCCGCTGCCGCATATGCCGCATCGAGCTCGGCGTCGATCCGGGCCGTCCTGCGCCCTTCGAACCGTAGCCACTGCAGAAACACGGGAATCAGCGCCAGGAACGTGAACGCCTCGGCTCCGATCCACAGGATCCCGGCACCGGCATGGGTACTCGACAACGAGTACATCGAGGCGGCCGGGCGGACGCTGGCCAACAGGGCCAAGGCCAAGAACGACTCGATCGGGACCCCGATGAGCAGGCTCACCATCTTCATCCCGTGGCTCATCGGCCAGTGCGGGATCAGGTCCATTCCGACAATGGGCCACCAGAAGTGCATGGCCGCAACCAAGAAGGCCACATTGACCACGTCCATCAACCACATGTGGTTCATCGCCACGTCAACCGCAGAAGTCAGGAAGAAAGCGAACATCGATACGTAGAACACGGCCGCCGTGGGGATCGGATGGCTCCACCACTTGAAGACACGGGAGTTAAGAACCCGCAGGAGCCGGACCTTTGTCGCCCGCCCCGAGGTCTGCAGCGCCAAGGTCATCGGCGCGCCCAGTGCCAGCAGAGGCGGCGCGGTAACCATCAGTAGCAGATGCTGGACCATATGGGCCTCGAAGTAGCCCATGGTGAAGGTGGCGATCGGCGACTGCAACGCGAGGTCGATCAGAACGAGGCCGGTGAGGAAGGCCGTCGTTCGCTTCCGGCTCCACTTGCGTCCCTTGGCCGACAGTGCCCAGACCGACTGGATGTACCAGGCGCCGACGACGAGGACCGCCGCCAGAGTCAGGAGCGCGAACGGGCTCGTGTCCCACTGGGTGAGCACGTTGTGCAGGGTGAGTCCGAGGTGGTTCGCACCGTTCATGACTGGCACCTCCCCAGCCTACCGAGCGAGCCCGTCGCGTCCCATTCGGCCAGCGTTCAGACGAGGTCCACATCGCTGACCACATGGACCAGCGCCGGCCCGTCGAACGCCAGAGCCTCGACCAGGGCCCCGTCGAGTTCGTCCTGGGACTCCACCCGGATGCCCCGACCGCCGCACAGTTCGGCATAGGCGGCGAAGTCCGGGTTACGTAGCGATACCTGCCACACGTCCATGTCGGCCGCCCGCTGCTCCTTGGAGATCTTGCCCAGCTCGCTGTTGTCGATGAGCACATGGGTGATCGGCATGGAGTACTTGACCGCAGTGGTGAACTCGGCCAGGTACTGACCAAAGCCACCGTCACCGGTCACCGCAATCGTTGGCCTGTGCGGCGCCGCCGCCCATGCCCCCATGGCCGCCGGGAACCCGAACCCGATCGATCCGAGATAACCCGACATCAGGATCGTCTGCTGTTCGCACTCGAAGTACCGACCGAATGAGTAGGCGTTGTTGCCGACGTCGACGGCGATCACTGCATCGGCGGGCACGATGCGGCTCATGGCGTCGAAGACGGCTGCGGCCCCCACCCCGTGACCGTGGTCGTCCGCCATGCGTCGCTGCTTCTCGGTTCGCCAGATGGCCCACCGCTCGGCCACCTCTCCTCGCTGGTCGACCCGCTCGGGGGCAGGGCCGAGCGCGGTCCGCAAGGCCTGAGCCGTCACGCCGACATGCCCGAGCACGGGAACCGTCACAGGATGAAACCTCCCGAGGGCCATCGGGTCGAAATCCACCTGGACGATCGGCTTGTACGGGGCGATTCCAGTGTGGTTCGAAAACGACGCTCCGAACACGATGAGCAGGTCTGCCTCGTTCATGAGCCAGGAGGCCACCGGGGTCCCGCTCCGGCCCAGGACCCCGCAGCCCAGCGGGTGCTTGTCGGAGATCTGTCCCTTGGCCTTGAACGTCGTGAGCACCGGTGCTCCTAACTCCTCGGCCAGCCCCACCACCTCGTCCATGTCGAACCGGGCGCCATGGCCGACCACGATGACCGGTCGCCGGGCCCCGTCGATGACCGCTGCGGCCCGGGCCAGGGCATCGGCCGGTGGTCCCGCCATCCGATCGGCCACCCGCCCTTGCGGGCGAGCAGGGGGGCGGTCCCCGGCCGGCAGGACCTGGACCTCGTCGGGCAGGATCAGATGAGCGACTCCTCGATCCACCAGGGCCGTCTTACAGGCGAGGGCCACGAGTTCTGCGTGGTCGGAATCGTGGAGCACGGTCGCCGAGTAATCAGCGACATCGCTGAACGCCTTGGCCAGGTCGATGTCCTGGAACGCGCCGCGCCCGATCACCTTCGACGGCACCTGCCCGGAGATGGCCAGCACCGGCGACCGATCGACCTTGGCGTCGTAGAGGCCGGTCAACAAGTTGGTCGATCCCGGTCCAGCGATCGCGAAGCAGGCCGCCGGGCGACCAGTGAGCTTCCCGTAGGCGGATGTCGCGAACGCGGCCGCCCCTTCGTGGCGGATCCCGATATAGGTCAGCTCCCCCCGTTCCTCCGCCCGGCGCATGGCGTCGGCAAAGCCCAGGTTGGAGTGGCCGACCATGCCGAACACGTGGGTGATCCCCCAGGCCACCAGGGTCTCGACCATGAGGTCCGAGACCGTGCGCTGGTGCACCGGCCGCGGCGGCACGGCCACGTAGACGCCGTCGTCCCGTTCTTCGACCGGGTACGCCACGGGAGCGTCACTGAACCCCGCAGGGGGGAGTCCGGTCAGCGGATCGTAGTCGTAGCCGTGCCATGGGCACCGCAGCAAGCCCTTCTCGATGGACCCCTCTCCGAGCGGTCCGCCTTGGTGAGGGCAGTGGTTGTCGAGCGCGCCGTAACGGCCCCGGCACCGGGTGAGGGCGATCGTGTGATCCCCGGCCTGGGCGGTCCGCACCCGCCCCTCCTCGAGATCGTCGAGTTCGGCGACCTTCACCCACCGAGCATCGTGCCCGGCTTCTGGCGGAAGGCCCGCGCCCGCGTCCACATCCGAATCCTTGGGCTTCATCGCGGCACCACACCTCCGTAGTCGATCCCCGTCAGGTGGGCCATCTCTCGGTCGAACGTCGTCAGATCGTCGGTGTTGAAATCGGACAGCCGTCGATGGCCGCAGGCCCTGGCCAGCACCTGCATGAGTTCGACTGATGACCGCAAGAAGCGGTCGAGTCGTTCAGCGGCCTCGTCGACCGGCAGCCGGGCTCGAAGATGGGGCTTCTGGGTGGCGATACCGACCGGGCAGTTGTTGGTGTGGCAGGCCCGCATGCCCAGACAACCGATGGCTTGGATGGCGGAGTTGGCGATCGCCACTGCATCCGCCCCCAGTGCCAGCGCCTTGGCCATGTCGGCCGGCGTTCGGATTCCGCCGGTGATCACCAGGGTCACGTCGGGCCGGTTCAGGTGGTCCAGGTGCCTGCGGGCCCGAGCCAAGGCCGGAATCGTCGGGACCGAGATGTTGTCCCGGAAGATCATGGGAGCAGCTCCGGTTCCCCCGCCCCGACCATCCAGGATCAGATAGTCGACACCGACATCGAGCGCGGCGTCGATATCGCGTTCGATGTGCTGGGCGCTCATCTTGTATCCCACGGGGATACCGCCGGAGATCTCGCGCACCTCGTCCGCGAACCGCCGGTAGTCGTCCAGGGAGTCCCAATCGGGGAACCGCGAGGGCGACACTGCGGGAGTCCCCTCGGGCAGTCCGCGCACCTCGGCGATCCGTCCGGTGACCTTGTTTCCTGGAAGGTGCCCTCCCGTGCCGGTCTTGGCGCCCTGCCCTCCTTTGAAGTGGAAGGCCTGCACCTTGGCCAGCACCTCAGGTGACCAGCCAAAACGTCCCGACGCCAGTTCGTAGAAGTAGCGGCTGTTCGATGCTTGCTCCTCAGGGAGCATCCCGCCTTCTCCCGAGCAGATACCGG
>CAININ010000394.1 GCA_903849265.1 uncultured Acidimicrobiaceae bacterium | reverse complement strand
CACACACCGGTGCCCGCTACATCGACGTGGTTCCGTGGTTCTGCTCGACCATCTGCACCGGCGTCATCGGGCACTATCAGCCATACTGGGATCCGTACCACATCACCGCGTCGTACTCCATGGTGCTCAGCCAGGTGCTCGGCTATTCAATGGACCTTCCGGCGTTCGAGCCCGCCTCCGCGCCAGCCCCTTCGTCGTCCGCTTCGCCAGCCGCTTCGTCAGCCGCTTCGTCGACCGCCTCGTCGAACTCCACCCCGACCACCCTTCCAAATAGCTGAACGCGGTCTACGCTTCTGGGGTTCACCATTCGAGACCGGAGCCACACGTGCCGCTCACCAGACTCCCTGATCCGACCGCTCGATGATCGTTCTCAACCTCACCTTGATCGGTTTGGCCATCACCTTGGAGCCGATCCCCTTCACTGCGTTCGCTCTGGTCCTGGCGTCGAAGAAGGGCGTCATGAAGGCCGCCGCCTTCATCATCGGTTGGATCCTGTCGCTGGCAGTGGTGATCGTGCTGACACTGGCCGCCACCGGTAATCAGCCCCCGTCGTCGGGATCGACGACTTCTCAAGCCGTCACTGTGGTGCGGCTGGCCATCGGAGTCCTGCTCTTGGGAGCGGCTCTGCGCCGGCGACTCATGATGCACAAGCCCAAGAAGCCGAAGGACCCGCCGAAATGGCAGGCCGGCGTGGACAAGATGTCCCCGTTGTTCGCCTTGGTACTGGGCATCCTCGTGCAGCCATGGGGTCTGGTCGCAGCCGGTGTGGCCGTCATCGTGGACGCCAAGCTCGACTCGTGGCTGAGCGCGCTCAGCATGCTCTACTTCTTGCTGCTGTCGGCTGGCACCTACCTGGCCGTCGAGATCTACGCCTGGGTCCGCCCGGAACGGACCCAGGAGCTCCTGACCTCGGTCCGGGCCTGGGTCGCCGACCACACCGACCAGGTGATCATGATCATCGCCCTCGCCCTTGGTGCATGGCTCGTACTCGACAGCATCTACCTGCTCGCTACCTGATCTCCCTCGGATCGTGCCGGCAGACCGGGTATGAGCCCCGCGGACCGGTTAAGCCCCGGGGCTGCGGGGCTGCGGCGGCGGGTCGATACCGGGAGCCCCTTTGTCCTGGACGTGCTCGGTCCACGCGGTTCCAGACCAGTAGCGCTGCTCGTGGCGGACGAACGGGTCGGTAAACCAACCAGACGCAGTCCCGGTGAACGCGGCACCAGCACGCGGCTCGGGTGCTTCCGCTAACTCCTGCTCCTGTGAACGCATCGGGTCAGAACGGGTGGCTGATGATGTAAGTCCGCGCGCTGTCGTCGAACTGCCCGGACGACGACCGTTGCGACGGCGTTGGGATGCGATGAATCGGAACGCCACGACCACGAGGAGACCGGCGATCGGCACCAGCGAGTGTTGTCCGTTGTACACAGCACCAGTGTACGGCCGGGTCACCGCGGGCGGCGGGCGGCCAAGGGCGGAGCGTCAGAGGGGAGTTAGCCGCCCTGCTTCATGGCCTCGAGGGTCTCGCCCATCTGGCGGTGGACCAGGTTCACGGCCTGGAGGGGCCGGATCATCACCCGGAACTCGACGATGCGCCCGGCGTCGTTGCACCTGATGATGTCCACCCCGTTGACGTACTTGCCCTCGATCGTCGTCTCGAACTCGAGCACGGCGGTATCCCCGGCCAGGACCTTCTTGGTGTAGCGGAACCCCGTCCCTCCGCCCATGGGAGCCGCTCCGTCAGGCGACTGGTCCGGTGTCCCACCTGGAGGGTCCGACGCTTCCCCAGGAAGCGCCAGCGACGCGGCCTGGAGATAGAGGGTGGTCAGCGCCTTGCCTCGCTGCGGGGTGAACACGATGGGCGAGTAGAAGATGACGTCGTCATCGAGAAGGGTATCCAGCCCACCGGGCAGTTCGCCCCGCAGATGGCGGTGCCACTGTTCGATCACGTGCTCGATCACTTGGGTTCCCCGTTCCGGCCCGACGGCTTGGCGCGGCCTGAAGCAGAAGGT
>CAININ010000393.1 GCA_903849265.1 uncultured Acidimicrobiaceae bacterium | reverse complement strand
GCCTTCTGCTTCCCATGCGTCGAGGGCCGACTGGTTGCCACGGGCGATCTCGCCCGGATCTGCGCCGATCGAAAACCCGGTTACGCCGTCGGCCCACTTTGCCGCCCGGGCCATCGACTTCGGGCCCATTGCCGCGGCCCACAGGGGCGGCCCACCGGGCGAATGGGGAGCGGGGCCGACGGGTTGCCCGCCCTTGTCGACAGGCTCGCCCGCCCACAGCCGCTTGAGCTCGGCAACACCCGCATCCAACCGCTGGTGGCGACCCTCGAAGGGCACGTCGAGGGCCTGGTAGTCCTGTTCGCGACCGCCGACGCCGACACCGACGACGAGCCGGCCGGCGGCCAGGACGTCGAGCGTGGCCAGCTGCTTGGCGAGCAGGGCCGGCCGGTGCAGCGGCAGCACCGTGATGTTGGTGATGACCTGCACGCGCTCGGTAAGGGCCGCCGCCGCCGTGTTGGTGACTAGAAGCTCAGGATTGTGGAAGGTGATCCGCTCTCCGGCCGAGATACTCGAGTACGGGCCTTCGTCGATCCCCCGGCACCATTCCACGAAGGTGCTCCTGGTGAATCCGGTGGCCATGGTCGGAAGTGCGATGCCGATCTCCATGGCCGTCGACCCTAGCCAACTCGCCCGTACCGGGCGGCCCGCCCGGGCTCAGCGCAGGTGCGCGGCCGCTCGGCCGGCATACGCAGGCAGGTCGAGGTAGGTGCGGATGCCCGGGGCTGCCGCCACCACCGAGGGGATGGCGCTGACGCAGTGGGTGGCGGTCGCCACCACCCCCGGGTTGCGGGCGAGTCCGGCGGCGATCGAGTCGGGATGCCAGCCATGGAACGTCACCTTGGCGGTCGGATCACCGGTCACTTCGACTTCGAACCGCTCGCCCTCCGGGCCGAAGGTCCACGCCGGGTCGAGGTGCTCCTGACCCATGAACCAGTTGGTGGCCACGGTGATCACCGGTTCTCCCTCGACAGTTGCCACCCACCGGAACTTCTGCGCAGCGATACGCCCCGGAGCGATGGGTCCGATGGGGGAGTCGATGGGGGCCGTGGCCACCGCCACTTCGTGGGAGATCGCTACGTCCGGGTCGATGGCGAACCCCAATGCGTGGGCGACCATGGCGATGGACTGCTGGAAACCGTCACCCAAGATGGCGGGCATCATCGACGACGCGGCTTCCTCGGGCGTCTTGCCGAACAGCATGATGTTGCCGACGACGTCGGGTGCGTTGTAGGTCCGTATGTCGGAGAACTCTTCCGCGCGCACGTGGGTGATCGACTGTGAGAGTGCGGACACCATCAGAGGGAAGCGCTCGGTGATCCCGCCTGGGTGGATGCCGGTGCCGTGGACCGAAGTGCCTCCCGCAGCACAGGCGGCCTCGATGGCTGACTCGTCGCGCCCGCCGGGGTAGAACCAATTGAGTGGTGTGACCACGTTGGCACCCGAAGCCAGGATCTTGGCGACGACGCCGGGGTCCGCCATGATCGGCGAGTAGACGACGCAGTCCGCTCCGAGCGCGAGCAGGGCATCGACATCGTCGGTGGCAGTCACACCGAGGGCATCGATGCCGCAGAGCTCGCCGACATCGGCTCCGACCTTGTCCTTGCTGTGCACCCAGCACCCAACGAGTTCGAGGTC
>CAININ010000392.1 GCA_903849265.1 uncultured Acidimicrobiaceae bacterium | reverse complement strand
TCCGCACACTCGCCGTTGGTGGTCTCGAGTCGGGACAGGCAGGCCTCGAGGGCGGCGGGGTCCTGGTCGAATGACGCTGCGATCTCGGCCAGGGGCGTCGACGGCCCGACCCGGCCTGCCGCCTGGCCCAGCAGTCGTGCGGTGACCGCCATCGACTCCACATCAGTCGGTGAGCCGCCGCGCGGTTCGCGCACGTAGTACGACATCCCCGTCGGGGCGAGAGTGAGGCCGAGGCCCGAGATGGTGGACCGGAGCGCGGAGTAGCCGTCGAGGACGAACTCCGCGCCACGTTCCACGACGGTTCGCGGGTCACCGGCCACCAACTCTTCGGAACGGACTCGGCCGCCTACCCGCCCGCGTGCCTCGAAGACGAGCACCTCATGGCCCCGTGCCGACGCGTCAGTGGCAGCCATGAGACCCGAGAACCCGGCCCCCACCACGATGACTCTCATGGACAGTTCACGCAGGACGCACTGGTCATCGAGACGGACCTAGCTGAAGATCACGTAGAGCTTCCGAAGCTCTTCGAGGATCTCCCATGTTCCGGCCCAGCCTCGTTCGAAGAATGCAGAGTCGCCGGTGGCGAGCTCAACCGGCTCGCCACCGTCACGGGTGACGATCATCCGGCCAGCGACGACGTAGATGAACTCGTGGGTCTCGAGCAGCCAACGCGATGGCCCTGCACCACACACCCAGATACCGACTGATTGGTCGCCCTCCTCCCAGAGGGTGAACCCGGCAGTGGCCATCGGGGGGCCGGTGGCTTCGTCGAGCGGGCCCCAATCTTCGACGAGGTGGGTGGGAGCGTCACGGAAGTACGGGGTGAGCGAAGTCGGCGACATGAGAAGAATTCCTTTCGGTCGGTGGTTCGGTCGGTGGTTCGGTCGGTGGTTCGGTCGGCGGTTCGGTCGGCGACGACAGGTGGAGCTCCTCATGGGCCAAAAGAGGACGTCCGGCAACACATATCGCAACTGGTCCTGACGTTGACATAAACTGAACAGTGAGTCAACATCGGCCACGCCGATCACCGACGGGTCGAAACCTGGACCGTCACGAAACAGGAGTGCCCTCATGTACAACATGTCAGCCGCAGACGTAGCGATCCAGAAGAAAGCCACCTCGTTCGCCGACGAACTGATCCCCTATGAGGAGTACGCAGAGTTCCACGACGGCAACCTGCCCGAAGAAGTCGACGCCACCATGCGGGCCCGTGTCCACGAGCTTGGGCTCCACTCGACGAACATGCCGAGCGCGTTAGGTGGCCAGGGCTGCACCATGTTCCAGCAGGTGCTCGTCCAAGAGCAGACCGGACGGGTCACCAACGCCCTGGCGTGGATCATGGCCACGCCACCAGCGTGGCTGGCCAAGGTGGCCACGGACGAACAGATCGAGCGCTACATCAAGCCGGCCATCCGAGGAGAGAAGGAAGAGGCCTACGCCATCACCGAGGAGTTCGCAGGCTCTGACGTCGATGCCATCACCTCGACGGCCCGCCGCTGTGGCGACGAGTACGTCCTCAACGGCGTCAAGTGGCACGTCACCTCGTTCAACTCGGCATCGTTCGTCTTCTTCCAGGGCAAGCTCACCGAAGGCGTCAACGCAGGCGAGCACGCCATGTTCATCATCGACCTCCCCCACCCCGGCGTGGTCGTCGATCGCACCCCCGCGTATACCCACACCATCAACCACCATCACCCGATCGTTTCGTTCCATGACGTCCGGGTCCCGGCCAGTGCCATGGTGGGCGACGAGGGCGACGGCATGGGCTTCGCCTATGAGTGGTTCCGGTTCGAGCGCATGATGGTCTCGGCCCGTTGCCTCGGCGGTGCTCAGCGCCTGGTCGACGAGACCACTGCGTTCGCCAAGGAGCGTGTCGTCAACGGCCGGCCGATCACCGAGTTCGGTGCCGTGTCGATGATGCTGGCGAACTCGTTGACCGAACTATTCGCCGCCCGCTCGATGGTCTACGAGACGGCGAAGAACATCGACGCAGCTGCTGACATCAAGATCCAGCACACCCAGTGCTCGATGGCCAAGCTGTTCGCGTCCGAGATGGCGGGCAGGGTGGCCGACCGGTGCGTGCAGATCTATGCCGGCCGGGGCTACATGCGCGAAAACGTGGCCGAGCGGCTCTTCCGTGAGCTTCGGGTCGAGCGGATCTGGGAGGGCACCAGCGAAGTCCAGCAGTCGATCATTGCCGATCAGATGGTCAAGCGAGGACCGTCAATGTTCGCGTGAGGCTGTGCCGGCGATACTTGGCCATTGATCGGCACTGCAGTGAGGCCAATCAACGTCAGCCCTGTTGGCTCGTTCGCATCAGCGATGATGCACGGGCTGCTTGACGTTTCGGACTGGTTCGCCCTTGTAGCCGCGGGCAACCATGGTGACGAATTCGTAGACCACCTCTTCCTCGGTGGCCAACGGACCGGGCACGGCGTGGGGTGAAGACAGGCCACGGTGCACCGATGCGCAGGCGTCCCAATCCTGCTGGTTGGTGAGGTCCCAGAAGCCCATTCCGTAGGACGGGTCGAACCCCTCTCGCTCGAACGATTCGGGAGCGAAGGCCCAGATGCACTCGATGCGGGTGGAACCAGCCGCTAGCGGGGTGAGCCGGTGCACCATGACGTAGTCCGGGTGGAGGCTGATCAAAATATTGGGAAATACGTTGACGTAGATGATGATGCGCAACTGCTCTTCGGACAGCCCCCGCAGCGGCACGCCGCTCGACTGTCCGTCAAGCGACATGGTGTCGAGGCCGTCGCGCAGGTCCATGGTCCCGCCGGCCCAGGGTCCGTCGGTGGAGTAGGTGTCCCCGCTCTTCGGGTCACTCACCTCGCACAGCTGCGGGTGGATCATCGGGCAGTGGTAGCACTCGTGGTAGTTCTCCGTGAGGGTCTTCCAGTTGGCGTCTACGACGTAGTCGTGCCGCCCAGCAATGACCAGACGTTCGGGTTCATAGGGGGCCACGATCTCACTCAGGTCGGCCAACTGTGCCTCTAGAGGGGGAGCTTCACCGGAAGCGTCCACGAAGATGAGGCCGTGCCACTCGACACAAGGAAGCTGCACCAGACCGTGCGCCGACTTGTCGAAGCCCTTGACGGTCCCGAAGCTCGGGGCGGTGGCGACGTTGCCCTCAAGGTCGTATGCCCATGAGTGATACGGGCAGATGATCCGGCCGTGGTTGGCGGTCTCGCCGCAGGGCAGCAACTCGTGTCCCCGGTGGCTGCACACGTTGGCAAAGGCACGCAGCACGCTGTCCTGGCCCCGGAGGAGCAGGACCCCACCGGTCCCTACCGATTCGGCCCGCTGGTCACCCGGCGTAGCGATATCGGCGGCAAACCCGACGCACATCCACCCACGCTCGAAGAAGTTGCGCTTTTCCCATTCGAAGACGTCCTGGCTGATGTAGGCGTCCTTGGGAAGCATCCGGCTGTGCCCGAACGGGGCAAGCGATCGTTCGAGCGCAGCAGGGTCCAGAGGGGCGAAATCCGGGGTCGATTGAATGGCCATACAGGCGATCCTATGATTCAGGCCAAGATGAGTCCAGTGGTACCCGAATCGCCGGGACCAGAACGGAGATCACGATGGCGTCGACGGTGCGAGGTGTGGTGGCCATGGCCAAAGGAGAGCCGGTCCGGACGGTGGAGATTATCGTGCCCGACCCAGGCCCCGGCGAGGCAGTGGTGGCCATTCAGGCCTGCGGCGTCTGCCACACCGACCTGCACTACCGCGAAGGCGGCATCAACGACGATTTCCCGTTCCTGTTGGGCCATGAGGCGGCAGGCGTCGTCGAGGCGGTCGGCCCTGATGTGACTTCGGTGGCCCCCGGTGACTTCGTCGTCCTCAACTGGCGGGCCGTCTGCGGCGAGTGCCGCTCGTGTCTGGCCGGAACGCCGCAGTACTGCTTCGCCACGTTCAACGCCACGCAGAAAATGACGCTGACCGATGGGACCGAGCTGTCGGCGGCACTCGGGATCGGGGCCTT
>CAININ010000391.1 GCA_903849265.1 uncultured Acidimicrobiaceae bacterium | reverse complement strand
TGCGCGGCCTGGCCGAGGTCGTCGAGCGCCAGGGTGTCGCCCTGTACGAGCAGACGGAAGTCTCCGCCATCGACCCCGGCGTCGTCACCACCGCACATGGACTGGTGCGGGCCACCACGGTGGTGCGGGCGACCGAGGGATACACCCGGACCCTGGCCGACCACGGGCGGGATGTCATCCCCGTCTACTCGCTCATGATCGCCACCGAGCCCCTGCCCGAGTCGTTCTGGGATGAACACGGGCTCGCCGCCCGAGAGACCTTTGCGGACCATCGTCACCTCGTCATCTACGGCCAGCGCACCCAAGACGGCCGGATGGCCTTCGGTGGACGCGGCGCTCCCTATCATTTCGGGTCGACGATCCGGCCCGAGTACGACCGCGACGACACTGTCCACGAAGCGCTCCGACACACCCTGGTGGAGTTGTTCCCGGCGCTGACCGACGCGGCTATCACCCACCGATGGGGCGGACCCCTCGGAATCACCCGGGACTGGTTCTCGTCGGTGGGGTTGGACGCGTCCACGCGGATGGCGTGGGCCGGCGGCTACGTCGGCGACGGGCTCTCCACCACCAACCTGGCCGGGAGGACGTTGTGCGACCTGATCGTGGGAGATGCCACCGATCTGACTGCGCTGCCCTGGGTGAACCACCGCTCGCGTCGATGGGAACCGGAACCCTTCCGCTACGTCGGCATCAACGCCGGCTTGCGGCTCGCCGGAAGGGCAGATCGAGCCGAGGAGCGCAAAGGCCGGGCCACCTGGCACGCACGCGCCCTCGACAAGCTCGTCGGCGGCTAGGTCGGGTCCCCGTCAGGCCTTGCCGGGCCGTGTGATCTGCGGATTGATCATCCCTTGGGCTGCCAGCGATCCCGTCTTCCCTCCGCCTGATCCGCGCAGCAGAAACGCCAGTCCCACGGCCAGTGCTGCCCCGAGCAGCGGTCCGGCGACATAGACCCACCAGCTCGCCAGATCGGCCGACACCAGGTCCGGGCCCAGGGTGCGGGCCGGGTTCATCGAGGCACCGGAAATGGGACTCGCCCACAGCCCCGCCAGGGCGATGTAGCTGCCCACGCCGATGGCGCCGAACAGTCCGACCTGCTGGGCCCCTGAGGCTGTACCCAAGATGACGCTGACCAGGCCGAGGGTGAGTACGGCCTCCATCAAGAATGCGTCGAGGGCGGTGCTGGTCGGCCCCGGGTAGCTGGCACCGTGCGAGGCAGACACGTGGATCACCACCTGGAGGAACCATGCAGCCAGGACGGCCCCAGCGAGTTGGACCACGACGTAGGCCGGCACCCGGCGACCGGGGAAATCACGCCGGGCCCAGAACGCGAGGCTCACGACCGGATTCAGGTGAGCACCCGAGACCTTCCCCATGAACAGGATGATGGACATCACCATCAGGCCGGGAGCCACCACTGCTGCGGCCCGGCCCACTGAACCAGGGACCGCCTGGTCGATCATCGGTCCACCGGCTGCCACAAGGACGAGGAAGAACGTACCGACGAGCTCGGCGATCAGTCGCCGCCACTCCTGGGTCGGATCGTTGAAGTTGTGGACCATGAGGGCCACACGCTGCTCAGCGGAGGCCAGCAGGGGTGACGTGTCCGAATGCCCCGGGGCTTCGGGGTCGTTGTAGTCATGTCCTGCTTCTGAACCGCCGTTCATCGTTGCACCGATGCCGACGCTACCAACCAGGAGGTCTGCCGTGTGGACTGGGTCTACGCGTTCGTGTCGGTCGCCCAGTCGACACCGGTCGACACCGGTCGACACCGGTCGACACTCGTCGACACCGGTCAGGCCGGTCGGCGGGTCAGGCCGGTCGGCGGAAGGGTCAGCCCGCGCCGTAGAAGGCGGAGCCGTAGGCGAAGATGCCGCCGTCCACCGAGACCAGCCAGTACCCGCCCGTCGCCGACGGGTCAGCGGTGATCGAAGAGACAGGGGAAGCAGGGTCGAGCGGAGCGCTCGGGCCCGAGTACACCGCATCGCCGTAGGCATAGACGGCACCGGTGCGGGTGACCTCCCAGAAGCCCTTGCCGTCGTTGGTCGCCGCCATCGCAACGACGGGCGCCACCGGAAGTGCCGTGGGCAGCGGACCGAGGTCCGGTGCATTGAACCCGGTCACCGTACCGTCAGCCGAGACCAGCCAGTAGCCGCCGGTCGCCGTGTCGGCGGCCATCCCGACAGTCGGCTGCACATGGGCCGCAGATCCGAGCGAACCGGCGAAGACTGCGTCCCCGTAGGCGAACACCCCGCCATCGGCCGCAACTTCCCAGTATCCGGCGCCGGTGGCCGTCGGAACCATGTCGACGATCTGCGAGTTCAGCGAACCGCTGGATGCCGCGCCTTCGAACTGTGCTGCCCCATAGGCGAAGACCCCACCGTCAGCCGCGACTTCCCAGTACCCCGCGCCCTTCGGATCGGCGACGATCTTGGCGATCGGAGCGGCCAACGTCAGGCCGGCCGTGGAGCCGAGGTCGGTCGCTGATCCGTGTGCGGACAGGGCCCCGGTGGCTGTGGCGAGCCAGTAACCGGTACCGTCAGCCGTCGAGGCCATGGAGATGACCGGTCCGACGAGGTGTCCCACGGGGGTGTAGGCGTCGAAGGGAATGGCCGATACCTCATTGGAGACGGAGGACGACGTCGCGCCGGTCCGACCCCGCACGGTGAAGTAGTACGTACGCCCGGCAGTGAGCCCGGTGGCCAGGTACGAAGATCCGGCCACGGGGTTGGCCCCGTTCAGCGGAATCGGGAACTCCATCCCCGGGGCGAGGCCCACGAAGACATCAAAGCCGGCGGCCGTCGAGCCAGCGGGGGCCTTCCACGTCACCAGTGCCGACGCCACGAAGGCGGCAGCCCCAGTGACCAGGGGAGCGGGCGGAGGCGTGGCCGGCGCGATGAGTGCGATCACCGGGTTGTTCGGGATCAGCAGAGCGGGAAGGGAAGGCGCCGACGGGGCCGGTGCGGCAACAGGGTTGGAAGGAGCGGGTACGGCGAGCGCCGCCGTCAGCGGGCTAGCGACCGGGGTGGTCGGAGCGACCGGGGTGGTCGGGGTGGTCGGGGCGGTCGGTGTCGCAGCAGCTGCAGCGGCCGCCTTGGCCGCCGCCCTTGCTGCTCGCACCGCCGCCTTGTGCCCCGTATGTCCCGGGCGCACCGGAGTAGACGCAGCAGCCGCAGCACCCGCCGCGACCGGGTCGGGAGTTGCGTAGTACGGCGAAGTAGTCGAAGGAGTGTTGGCGCTGGCAGGGGCGATCACCGATGATCCGCTGGCGGATGCTGCCGACGTGGGGGGGACGGTATACGACGACGATGCGGCGTCTTGCCCGGTGGTCGGCGGCAGCGCC
>CAININ010000390.1 GCA_903849265.1 uncultured Acidimicrobiaceae bacterium | reverse complement strand
CAACACCTACGGTCCCCGGCTCCGTCCGGACGACGGGCGGGTGGTGTCCAACTTCCTGCTCCAGGCCATGCAGGGGGAGCCGCTGACGGTCTATGGGGACGGGAGCCAGACCCGAAGCCTCTGTTACGTGGCGGACGAGGTGCGCGGCCTCCTCGCACTTTTCGATTCCGAGCTGACCGGCCCGGTCAACATCGGAAACCCGGACGAGTACACCGTCATCCAGTTGGCACGGACGATCATCGACCTCCTGGGTTCCTCGTCGACCATCGAGCACCGCCCCCTCCCCACGGACGACCCGACCCGGCGGCGCCCAGACATCACCGTCGCTCGCGCTGAGCTGGGTTGGGAGCCGTCTACGACCTTGGAGGACGGACTGTCCCGCACGGCCGAGTACCTCGCCAAGGATGCTGGCCTGAACGATTCGGCCCCTTCATCATGAGAGATCGGGGGCGCAGGGCCGGTGTGGATTCGACCGAGCCCGTGACCGCGGCGCGGTCAATGGTGAACAATGGACTCACCCCGATCCACGGGGTCGAACGAGGAGTGCCCACGAATGGCTGAACCCGAAGGATCCGACACTGGTGACGCCTCGTCTGAGGAGGGCATCGGGGGGAGTCCTCGGACGTACCGGCTCCTGTCGGTGATCGTCCCCGTATTCAACGAGCGCGTGACCGTTGCGGAGGTGATCCGCAGGATCCGAGCAGTGGACGTGCCGGTTGAAGTCGAGGTCATCGTGGTCGACGACGGGTCATCGGATGGAACGGACAAGGTCCTCACCGCACTTGGCGACTCCACCGTCCGGATCCTTACGCACCCGGTCAACAAGGGGAAGGGCGCCGCGATCCGTACAGGGATGGCCAATGCCCGAGGTGACCTCCTGCTGATACAGGACGCAGACCTCGAATACGACCCAGCTGACTGGCCGCGGCTCCTCGAGCCCATCTTGCGCGGCAAGGCCAGGGTCGTCTACGGCAGCAGGTTCACCGGCGAGCGCATGAACATGCTTCCGCTCCACTGGATCGGCAACCGGTTCCTGTCGTTGGTGACGAACCTGCTCTACTCGTCGACGATGTCGGATATGGAGACGTGCTACAAGCTCTTCGATCGTCAGGTCCTCGAGGGGATCACCATCGAGTCGGACAAATTCGACTTCGAGCCCGAGATCACCGCCAAGGTCCTCCGGCGAGGGTTTCGCATCTACGAGGTCCCGATCTCCTACGCCGGTCGCGAAATGAGCGAGGGTAAGAAGATCACCTGGCGTGATGGTCTCGGTGCCTTGCGCGCCCTGATCAAGTACCGGTTCACGCGGATCGAACCGTGACCGCAGCCGGTGCCGGCGGTGCGGGCGCCGGTGGAACGTGGGAGGGTTTGAAGGGGGCTACCGATAATTCCGAGCGGGCTTCACAGCGCATCGCTGGAGTCGTCGTGAACTACGAATCGGGGCCCTCGCTCACCCGATGCATCGTCGACCTCGATCGGGCGGGACTGCGGGAACTCGTAGTGGTCGACAACGGTTCGACTGATGGCTCGCTTGCCGCCGCCATGGCGGTCGTACCCGAGGCGGAAGTGGTCCGCCCCGGTGGCAACCTGGGGTACGGGGCTGCCGTCAATCGAGGGGTCGCCGCTTCGAGGGCCCCATTGATCCTCGTCTGCAACCCCGACCTCGAAGTGCCGGTCGATGCCGTGGCTGCACTTGTCGAAGCACTTGACGGCGACCCGGGCTGCGCACTTGTCGGCCCGTTGATCCGCGAACCTTCCGGTGCGCGGTATCCCTCGGCCCGTCGGTTCCCCTCGATGGTGGACGCGGCTGGACATGCCCTGTTCGGGATCTTCGCTCCGGAGAACCGATTCACCCGCAACTATCAGCGAACCGAACTCGACGATGCCACCGTCGAATTCCGAGCGGTCGACTGGGTGTCGGGCGCCTGCTTCCTCGTGCGCCGCTCGGCGTTCGAGGAGATCGGCGGGTTCGACGAGTCCTACTTCATGTACGCCGAAGACGTGGACCTGTGCTGGCGTCTGGGCCGATCAGGATGGAGGGTCGGGTACGCGCCATCAGCAGAGGTCACCCACCTTCAGGGCCGTTCGACCGACAGACATCCCTACCGGATGATCCTCGAGCACCATCGATCGCTGCTCCGCTTCGCATCACGCTCGTCCACGGGATGGCGCAGGCTGCTGCTCCCTCTGGTGGCCGCCGGGCTCGCCGTCCGGACGGGGCTTGCCTGTCTGGCCCGGGCCACCCGATCCTGAGACGGCTGCCGTTCGGGCCTGAGGTTCCTGAGTTCCCACCCGACGCCCCGACCGACCACGCCAGCTACCGGGATGACTCGCCGGACGCCATCATCGCAGCGTCACTCCTTCGTTGAAGCCCACCGAAACAGGGGGTCGAGGTGGTGCGGCCGGCAGTGGTGACAGGACGTTGTATGGTGTCGACGACCATGGCGAGCAACTCGACAGGCAAGTGGGTACAGCGCGCCGCCACCACCGGCGGCGGACGGACGTATCGCGGGCAGATGCCCGTCAATTGGTATGCCAGTCTGGCCTTGATCGTCATCGTCGGCCTTGGTCTCGTGGGGCTCAGTCGCTACCAGCTGAGCCACCGATCGACGACGTCGTCGGGACCACCGACCACCCAGCAGACCTGGTACGCCGGGTTGGCCGTAGATATTTGCGGAACCATCGAGCCGAATCTCCCGGCGAGCACCAACAAATCGAAGACCGGCCTGGTGGCCAACGGTAACGGCGTGCTGACGATTGCTCCGAAGAACAGTTCGGAGTCGGGATCGAACGCCACGCTGGGCAAGTTCGTGTCGACCTACAAGGGACTCGAACTGACGAACTCCACGCTCCAGTATCCGGGTAAGCCCGCGTATACGAACGGCAACGTCTGCCCCAAGGGAACCCCTGACGCGGGCAAGCCTGGAATCGTCATCGTCTACAGCTGGCCCAACTTCACGTCGAAGCAGGGTGCCGAGACCCCCGGGGATCCCCAGAAGCTCCTCTTCCAGAACGGCCAGCTCATCACGATGGCGTTCGTCCCGGCCAACTCCACGGTGCCGAAGCCCCCGTCCACGGTCATCACGAACTTGATCACCGCCGACCAGGCCGGACCGACGACACCGACGACACCGACGACTGCGCCGACGATCACGCCTGCCACGAACCCCACGCCGACGTCGACGACGGCACCGTCGTCCACCTCGACTACAGCACCGTCCTCCACCTCGACGACGAAGCCTGGCGGAACAAAGGCGTGAGGGCAGTCGTCCTCGTGGGCGGCGAAGGGACCCGCCTCCGGCCACTGACGCTCACCGCTCCGAAGCAGATGCTCCCGATCGTGGAGCAGACGATGATCGAACGAGTGCTTGGCCACCTCGCATCGCACGGGATCGACGAAGCAGTCCTTTCGCTCGGATACCGGCCAGACGCATTCAGCGATGCCTACCCCGACGGCATCATCGCCGGGGTCCGGTCCACCTATGCCGTGGAGCCGAGCCCCCTCGATACGGCGGGCGCCATCCGGTTTGCCGCCGCCTACGGGGGGATCGACGATACGTTCGTGGTACTCAACGGCGACGTGCTCACCGACTTCGATATCTCCGGACTCGTGGACTTCCATCGAGCGCACGGCGCCGAGGGAACGATCGGATTGACCCCGGTTGATGACCCCAGCAGTTTCGGTGTGGTCCCGACCGATAGTGACGGCAAGGTGACCGCGTTCATCGAGAAGCCGCCACGTGACGAGGCGCCCACGAACTTCATCAACGCCGGCATCTACATCCTGGAGCCTTCCGTTCTGGGACGCATCGCGCCTGATGTGCGGGTCTCCATCGAACGGGAGATCTTCCCGGCGATGGTGGCGGACGGCACGCTGTTCGCCCAGGGATCGGACGCCTACTGGCTGGACACCGGGACCCCCGACGCATTCTTACGCGCCCACCGCGATCTGATGAACGGACGGCGCGCCGGGATTCCTGCACCCGATGCCGTCGCTGATCCCGACCTCGGGTCGGGGGTGTGGACGATCGGTGAAGTCGATGCGGTGCCCGGCTCGGTGACCAGGTCGCTTCTGGGACGGGGTGCATCAGTTGCATCGAACGCCTCCGTATCGGACTCGGTAGTCGGGTCCGGGGCGGTGATCGAGGAAGGTGCCACGGTGAAGGATTCCGTCCTGCTTCCGGGAGCTCGAATTGCGGCACGAGCCAACGTGGATCACTCCATCGTCGGACCGGGCGCCATCGTCGGACAGCGGTGCGTCGTGTCGGGAGTGTCCGTAATCGGCGCAGGTGCTGTCATTGCCTCGGGTACGACCATCGACGGCGAGCGGTACCCCTCGGGGGCCTGATCATGCGAGCGCTGGTAACCGGAGGAGCAGGATTCATAGGCTCGACGCTGGTCGACCGGCTCTTGGCCGAAGGTCATTCCGTCGACGTGATCGACGATCTGTCGACCGGGTCGCTCTCGAACTTGGCTGGGGCTCGGGCTTCGACTGACGCCGACCTGTCGTTCCATCGGCTCGACATCCGCTCGCCAGAGGTGGTGGAGCTGATCACACGGCGCGCCCCCGAGGTGATCTTCCATCTCGCTGCTCAGGCCGATGTTCGAGTATCGGTGACCGATCCAGTGTTCGATGCCGACGTGAACCTCCTCGGGACACTTCGGATACTCGAAGGAGCTAGGGGGGCGGGTGCCCAGCGGGTCGTGTTCGCAGCGAGCGGGGGAACCCTCTACGGCGAGCCCGATGTGTCCGAGCTCCCGCTGAAGGAATCACTGCCCCAACACCCGCTTTCTCCTTACGGAGTATCGAAGAAGGCCGCCCTCGACTATTTGGTCGCCTATCGCGAGCTGCATTCGTTGGAGTTCGCCGCGCTTGCCCTCGCCAATGTCTATGGACCGCGCCAGGACCCCCACGGCGAAGCTGGCGTTGTGGCGATCTTCGCCGAACGGCTCCTCCGTGGACAGACGGTGACGATCTTCGGCGATGGCGAGCAGACCCGGGACTTCGTCTACGTCGATGATGTCGTCGATGGGTTCGTTCGTGCTGCCACAAAGGGCGGAGGTCTTGTCTGCAACATCGGCACGGGCCAGGAGACGTCGGTGAACACCCTGTTCCGGGAGATGGCTGTACAGGCTGGCGTCGAAGTCGAGCCGGAGTACAAGCCGCTGCGTGCCGGTGAGCTGGCTCGCAACTGCCTCGACCCGACCCGTGCCGGAATCCAGTTGGGCTGGAGCCCGTGGACCGAGCTCGGCGCAGGCACGGCGGCAACGATCGAGTTCGTGCGGAGCCGGCTCGTGGAGGCCGGAGAGCTGTAGTCGCACCCTTTCGGACCCGCTCGGTCGAGTGGGCTCGGCTGGCGCGCTGGTCGTAGGCGTGCTTCAACAGGTGCGGGTCTTCGGGACGACCCGGTGGTTTTTGGGACTCACGCCCTCGCAACGGGCTCCGGCGGCTTGTCGATCCCGAGTCCGGGTTCTTGGCCGAACTCGGGTTGGGGTCTGAAGGACCACCTCGGGTCTTGGTCGCTCGGTCCGTTGCGTTGGAGTACCCACCCGTCGTAGGTCTTCAGATGGTGATGGTGGTGACAGAGAAGCGCCAAGTTGGCGAGGT
>CAININ010000389.1 GCA_903849265.1 uncultured Acidimicrobiaceae bacterium | reverse complement strand
CCAGCAAGCCCAACTCGGTCCGACGGCGCGCCTTGACCCCGCGGCGCACGCGGGGGGACGACCGGGAATGCAAGGTGAGCAGTGGCACTGCCGGGATCCTACCGGTGCTCGAGGGGCGATCGGTGGAGCCAAGCGTCCCCTCGGCCCGTTGGTGCCCCGCCCGTCTCACCGACGGACCTGGTTGCAGGCCTCGCTGGCGGCCTTTCGGACGATACGATGGTGCGAAGATGACCCGTACCCGTACCCGTGACCGATCGCATCACCGCTTGACGGCACTGCCATGATCGATCCGACACTCCGGGCGGAGCCCCGCCACAGCGTAGGACCGTCCGTCGGCGTGCCTCAGCCGTCCGCCCTCCCTGATTCGCTGGAGGGGCTCACCGAGGCTGCCGGGGAAGGTCCCGACCTGCAGCAGTCTCCGCTCCGGTTCGCCAACCGGGAGTTGTCCTGGCTCGATTTCGCCGACCGACTGCTGGACCTGGCTGGCGATGACCGCCAGCCGCTACTCGAACGGGCCAAGTTTCTCGCGATCTTCACCGAGGGTCTCGACGAGTTCTTCCAGGTGCGTGTGGCCGGCCTCGAGGATCAAGTGGCGGCAGGAATCCGGACCCGCTCGCCCGATGGGCTCAGCCCCTCCGAGCAACTCACGGCCATCATCGCCCGCGTCACAGGGCTGGTGGAACGACAGAGTCACATCTTCGGTGAGCAGGTCCTGCCGGCACTGGTCGACGCGGGGGTGGCGCCGACGGACTGGCATCGGCTCGATGCCACATCCCGACGACTGCTCGGCGAGATCTTCGATCGCGTGATCTTTCCGATCCTGACCCCGCTGGCTGTCGATTCTGGACACCCGTTCCCTTACATCTCGAATCTCAGCATGAATCTGCTGGTGCGGGTGGTCGACCCGACGACCGGAGAGGAGCGCATCGCTCGGGTCAAGGTGCCTTCGCTGCTGCCGCGATTCATCGCGCTCTCCGATGCGGAGCGTCTCGTGCCGGTAGAACAGGTGATCGCTGCCCATCTGCAGAGTCTCTTCCCGTCGATGGAGATCGCCGAGCACCACGTGTTCCGTGTCACCCGGAACTCCGACCTCACGGTTGACGAGGACGACGCCCCGGACCTCCTGGCCGCAGTCGAGCTCGAGCTCCACCGGCGTCGGTTCGGCCAGGCCGTCCGCCTCGAGGTGTCGTCAGGAATCTCACCCGATCTGCTCGACATGCTCGTATCGGAAGTAGACGTACCGGAGGACAACGTATTCTTGGTGGACGTGCCCATCGACCTCGCAGGTCTGCGTTCGGTGGCAGCGCTGGACCATCCCGAACTTGCGGCGGAACCCTGGACTCCGCTGACTCCGTCGCGGTTGGTGGGTGATGGGGACCTGTTCGCCTTGCTCAGAGAGGGGGACATCCTCCTGCATCACCCGTATGAGTCGTTTGCTGCGTCAGTCGAGGCATTCGTGGAACGCTCCGCGAGCGACCCCGACGTGCTGGCCATCATGCAGACGCTGTATCGCACCGGGTCCGACAGCTCGATCGTGGACTCGCTCATTGCCGCATCTCGGTCAGGCAAACAGGTCACGGCGGTCGTGGAGCTGCAGGCCCGGTTCGATGAACGAGCCAACATCGCCTGGGCTCGTGCACTGGAGGAAGCCGGGGTCCAGGTGGTCTACGGGCTACGTCGCATCAAGACCCACTGCAAGATGTCTCTGGTGATCCGACGCGAGGGCGATTACACCCGCCGCTACTGCCATGTGGGAAGTGGCAACTACAACTCGGCTACAGCGCAGACCTACGAGGACATCGGGCTGCTGACGGCGGACCCCGACATCGGCGCGGATGTGGCCGAGGTGTTCCATCTCCTCATGGGGTCAGGGTCGGTGGCCGACCTCCGACGACTGGTGGTGTCCCCGCTGTCGACACGCAACGAGGTGATCGCTGCAATCGATGCCGAGGCGGCGGCAGGGTGGTGCGGCCGGATCGTGATGAAGACCAACGGTCTGACCGACCCTGACGTGATCGATGCCCTCTATCGGGCATCAGCTGCGGGGGCATCGGTCGATCTGATCGTTCGGGGCAGGTGCAGTCTCCGGCCGGGGGTCCCTGGTCTGTCCGAACACATCCGGGTGCGTTCCATCGTGGGGCGGTTTCTCGAGCACTCGCGGATCTTCCGCTTCGGTGGCGACCACGGCCGGCCCCTGCGCATCTCCTTCGGCTCTCCCGACATGATGGAGCGCAACCTGGACCGACGCGTGGAGGTCATCGTGCCGGTGCGAGATCCTGCAATTCAAGCCCGGTTGGTCGAGGTGCTCGACGAAGCGCTGCGCGACCAGGCGAGCTCATGGACCCTCGGCGGTGACGGATCATGGGAGTGGGCCGCACTCCCTGGTCCGAGCGGTCCGGGGTTCAGCCTGCAGGATCAGCGCCGAGAGCGGACGCTCGTTGCCCTGCGGGAT
>CAININ010000388.1 GCA_903849265.1 uncultured Acidimicrobiaceae bacterium | reverse complement strand
GAATGGATGGCCCACCTTCCATCGGATCGTCGGGAACGATGCCGCCCAAGGGCCTGCTGCGGCACTCTTCATGACGGAGCGACTGGGCGTGCATCGCGTCGCGGTGGTCGACGACACCGGTCTCTATGGGAAGACGATCGCAGATCTCGCCACGAAGAACCTCAAAACCGGCGGAGCAGTGGTGCCGGTGCGTGTCAGTGTCGATCCGGAGAGCGTGAACTATCCCGATGCAATTGCAGCCATAGCTGGCGCCCACGTCGATGCCGTCTATTTCGGTGGAGTCAGCAAGCCCGGTGGGCGTCTCCTGCGCCAGATGCGTGATGCTGGTATCACGGTGCCGTTCGTAGGCGGAGACGGTATCTATACGCCCGATTTCATCGATGATTCGGGCGGTGCGTCGTCCGGAGCGATCATGACGTGCCCCTGCGTCAATTCGTCGCGACCGACGACGACGAAACAGACGGCTTTCGCCGAGTCCTATCGGAACACCTTCGGCGTCGATCCTGGTTACTTCGCCGCCGAATACTACGACGATGCCAATCTCTTCCTTGACGCCATCAGTGCAGGTCAGACAACTCGGGCCGGAATCGGGCGGTGGCTCGGTAGTGCCAACTCTGCCGGTCTGACCAAGACAATCGAATTCAGTGGCAAGGGTGAGGTCAAGGCCGGAGCAGTGTTCGTGTTCCAGGTCGACGGCCAAGGGAACTTCGTCCCGACCGCCGAAGTCCGCAACGGCAAACTGGTGAAGTAGCGGCACCTGCCTGCGGTCTGGACTGGGCAATCGAGCCATGGGTCGGATCCTACGGACCACCGACTTCAACTCCACGTTGCAGTCACCGAGGCCAGGGCCATGGCAGCCACGCTCGTCAGGTCACGCGATGTGTGCAGAGTCTTCCTTGGCCGCTGCGAGCGACAGCGCAACCTCGACGATGGTGTCCTCTTGTCCGGCGACCACTCCCCGGCGGCCCAGTTCGAAGAGGATCTCCCGAGGGTCCACATCGAAGCGCTCACCTGCCCGTCGGGCATGGGAGGCGAAACCGGAGAACACACCGGCAATGCCGCTGGCGATCGTCACACTGTCGTTGGTGGGAATCCGTTTGGCAAAGGTCGCCTCGGCAAGATCCGCGGCATCGAGTGCCTCCAAGAGCTGCAGCCGGGCGCTGACGTTGCTGACGTGCAGATTGGCGGCGATGAGCTCGAGGGGCGTGTTGCCAGCTCCGGGGCCGAACCCACGCGCTGTCACGTCGATGATCGTGGCACCGGCCTCGATGGCGGCCAGTGAGTTGGCGACGGCAAGCCCGAGGTTGTTGTGGGCATGGAATCCGACGTCTGCGTCCAGGTCGTCTGCGAGTGCCCCGATCCGCTGGCGCACGTCGGCCGTTGTGTAGGCACCGGCAGAGTCCATGAGGATGATGGCGTTCGCTCCGTATCCCTGCATGAGACGCGCCTGCTCGACCAGGGTGGCGACGGAGGCCATATGGCTCATCATCAGGATGCCCTTGACGACGACACCCATCTCGCTCAGTAGGGTGATCTGCTGGCGGGTGACGTCTGCTTCCGTGCAGTGGGTGCCCACCCGGACCTCATCGACTCCGCAGGCGAGCGCGGGTTTGAGATCACGCTCGACCGTTGCGAACCCGGGAATCGATAGGACGCCAAGGCGAGCTTCGTGCAGTTCCGCACGGGCCGTGGTCAACATCTCCGTGTCGGTCAGTGCTGCCCGTCCGACCTGTAGTGACGACGCACCGAGTCCATTGCCGTGCCCCACTTCGACGACATCGACGCCGGCGCGTTCTGCGGCCCGGGAGTAGGACTGGATGTCCTCGACGCCGAGCTGATGGGCGATGGCGTGGTTGCCGTCCCTCAGCGTCAGATCGCAGATCGTCACCTGGCCATGAGAACTCATGCTCTGACCCCTGACGCTGCCTCGGCCTTTGCCTCAGCCTTTGCCTCAGCCTTTGCCTCGGCAAGTACCACCGCGGCGCACGTGATGATGTCGAGGTTTCCGGCATACGGCGGCAACCAATCACCTCGACCCTCGACCTCGATGGTGAGAAGGATCCGATCGGCGGCCACCACTGGCGGCACGACGATCCGATATCCCGGCACGTACGACTGGATCCGGGTCTCCATCGCCGTGGCCGCCAAGGACAGTGCCTGCATGTCCACCGGTTCCGACACGGAAACGGCGACCGTGTTGCGCATCACCGATCCCGGCTCGCTCGGGTTGATGACGAGCATGGTCTTCGTGTTCCGCACCTCGCAGAACTCATACGTCGCTCGCTCGGTCGTCATGAGGTACTCGTCCATGTTCGCCCGGGTGGCGGGCCCGACGCTTCGGGCCGCGCTAGCCGAGACGATCTCGAGGTACTGCAGCCCATCGGTTGCGTCGCTGATGCACCGCGCCATCGGGACGGCAGCCTGACCGCCGCACGTCACCATCCCCACGTAGCGCTCGCCGACGCACTCCTCGAGGTTCAACGCCGGCACGCAGAGCTTCCCGAGGTTTGCCGGCGTGAGGTCGATCATCGATACGCCAAGCGGTTCGAGGATCTCCCAATGCCGCCTGGCATCAGCGGCCGAGGTGGCATCGAACACGAGGTCGAACGAATCGATGGCGGCGACGAGTGCATCGATCCCGTCGGCGCTTGTCGAGATCCCGTGCGCATCCGCCATCTGCAGTCCCGGGGATCCGGGCCGCCTCCCGACGAACAGCTCACAGTGGAGTGCGGGCGACGCGACGACCTTCAGCAGCAGGTCACTTCCTACGTTGCCCGTTCCGATGATCGCGACGCTCAGCATGTCCAGCCCTTGGGGTTGCATGGGCCCGCCACCTCACGCCACCCGCAAGATCACCCAGAGCAACCTACCGCAGGTGTTTCGATGCCCGCCCGCAGCCCTTGCCGGGCGTGGCCTCCAACGGGCCTCATGTGATGTTCAAGTGAAGGCGAGCGAGACGGAACCGAGTCCGGTGAACCGCCCTTCGATGTGCGATCCAGCGTGCACGTCGATGGCCCGAGTGCACGACCCGGGTAGCACGACATGACCGGCTTCCAGGTGGGTACCCAGGGATGCCAAGGTATTCGCCAGCCAGGCCACCGCCTCGGCGGGATGGCCGAGGACGTCGGCTCCTGTCCCGATGGTGACGACCTCGCCGTCGAGGACGAGCTCCGCACTCACGTCGGCAAGCTGATGGTCACCCAAAGGCACCCAGGGACCGAGGACGATGCCTACTGAGCTGGCATTGTCGGCGATGGTGTCCTCGAGGGTGATGCGCCAGTCGGCGATCCGGCTGTCGATGAGCTCGATCGACGGTGCGACGGCGCAGGTCGCGGCCAGGACATCGTCGGCGGTCAGGCCCGGGCCGACCAGCGGCTCTGCCAGCAGAAAGGCGATCTCGATCTCGATCAGGGGGCTGCAGTAGCGCGAGATGTCGACACTCCCTCCATCCGGTTCGACCAGGACATCGAGAATGACCCCGTAGTCGTGCTGGTCGATGCCGAGCAGCTCTTGCATCGCCTTGGCAGTGAGGCCGACTTTGTAGCCCACCACTGTGGCGCCCCTGGCCTTGAGGCGGTCGATGTTGATGGTCTGGATACGGTACGCATCATCGATGTCCAGGCCGGGATATGTGGCGGACAGCGGATCGATCGGTGCACGGTTCTGCTCGGCGTGGTCCAGGGCGTCGGCCGCATCCTGTCGCTGCTCGTTTGACAGCGACATGGCGCTCGGCTCCTCAGGTGTCGACTGGTTCGACCATCGTGGTCATGCCGTTGGTCATCGACGGGACGCCGCCGAGGGTG
>CAININ010000387.1 GCA_903849265.1 uncultured Acidimicrobiaceae bacterium | reverse complement strand
CGCTGGCGGAGCCCCAGACGTACCGGTCGTGATCGATGACCCGTGGGCAACGGTGGCGGCCCCTGTGGCCGGACCGGGAACGGTGCCGCTACCGGACGGCGTGGTCAAGCCGACCATGCCCTGGGCTGACGACGTGGCCGAGGTTGCGCCCGAGCGCGAGGTGGTCGTGGCGACCCCTGAACTCGTCCCCACCGCCGTCGGCGCCTCGCTGCACAAGGACTCCTTCCCGCCCGGTGTGGCGACCAAGCTCGCCGTCTACGTCTACCTGCTGACCGACGAGCGGACCGGACGGCCCTTCTTCGTCGGCCAGGGCCGAGGTAACCGCTGCTTCCGCCATGTCGAGGCTGCCCGGGCGAAGCGTCCGAGCACGTTGCCGACGGACGATTCGTTACCCGCAGGCAAGCAGAGCACGGCGTCTCGACCTAACAAGCCGAACAAGCCGAACAAGCCGACCAAGCCGGCGAAGTTTCCGTTGCTGGATCGGATCATCGAAGCGGAGTCCGACGGCCGCCCGGTCGGCATCGAGATCCTCCGCCACGGCCTCGATGCAGTTGCGGCCGATCTGGTGGTTGCATCTGTCGACGACGCACTCGGCTTGGGCCTCGGGTCCGCCGAGCAGAGCCAGCGGGCCAGAGCGATCGACGTCGGCGCCGGGCTGGCCAAGCGGGCCACGTTCAAGCGGGCCCATCAGATGGTGCTGCTCCGGGTCGGTGGCCGCGGCACCGACACGACGTACGAGCTGGCACGCCGCGGCTGGCCCATCGATCCGCAGTGGACGGACCTCGAATCGCGCCGGGCCCCTCGATGGGCGGCGGTCGTCGCTGGGGATCTAGTAGATGCCGTCTATCGGATCGACAGTTGGGAGCCGTCGACGGCGCCAGCCGGGCCGATCGAGCGATATTCGTTCAGTGGCACCCGCGACGTCGAGCTCGATGATCGATATGTCGGCCGCAGCGCACGCGGCCACCTGGGCACGGGCACCCCGGGTCAGGTCACCTATGTCTGGTCGGGGCCCGAATGGACCGACACCGCGAACTGACCGACCGAACGTGAGGACGACGAGCCCGTACTTCACTTACGTCCTCTTGGTGTTCATCGTCCCGATGGTGTACCTCCAGCAGAAGGGCAAAAAGGACCCGGCGTCCCTGCACCTCCCGAAGAAGCAACGGGTCCGGCCCCTACTCCTCGAATGGCTCGACCCCGGCCTGGTGCTGGTGGTGATCGCCGAACCGGTGGTGGTGCAGCTCTCCAAGGGGATCGGCCATATCGCACTGGCGGTCGTGGGTGCCGCCATCGGCATCGCCATCGGGTTGACCAGGGCCCGTGTGATGTACGTGGCCGCCGTCCCGGCAACAAAGAGCGTCATCATGACCCGCAGCCGCACCGAGTACCTCCTCGTGGTCCTCGTCATTGCGCTCCGCTTCGCGGAGTTCGCCGCCACGGGGCCGTGGACCATCGTCCTAGCCCTGCTGTTGGGGATCGCGGTCGCCGATCCGATCGCCCGATCTATCGCCACGACGATGAAGTACCGGGCCGAGGTCACCGCCCTACCTGCGGCCACCTGACCCAGGAATCGAACCACCACCGGTCGGTCCGGTAGCCTCACCGTCCATGGATCACACGATGACCCAACGGCTCGAAGACCTCGAGGAGCGCCGGGAGCTCGCCCGCAATGCGGGATCCCCCCGGGCAGTCGAGAAGCATCACGCCAAGGGAAAGATGACCGCCCGCGAGCGGCTCGACTATCTCCTCGACGACGGCTCCTTCCAGGAGCTCGACATGCTGGCCCGCCACCGGGCCCACGGCATGGGCCTCGAGGAGAACCGCCCCTACACCGACGGTGTGATCACCGGCTTCGGAACGATCGACGGCCGGCGGGTCTGCGTGTTCAGTCAGGACTTCACCGTCTTCGGCGGGGCGCTCGGTGAGGTATTCGCCGAAAAGATCCACAAGGTGATGGACCTTGCCTCCTCCATCGGCGTCCCGATGATCGGCCTCAACGACGGAGCGGGTGCCCGCATCCAAGAGGGCGTGGTCTCGCTCCACTCCTACGGCGGCATCTTCCACCGCAACGCCCAGGCATCCGGGGTGATCCCGCAGATCAGCGTCATCCTCGGGCCGTGCGCTGGAGGTGCGGTCTACAGCCCGGCCATGACCGACTTCATCTTCATGGTCCAAGAGACCAGCCACATGTTCATCACCGGCCCCGACGTGGTGAAGACGGTGACCGGTGAGGACGTGACGCTCGAGGAACTCGGCGGTGCCATGAGCCACGCCACCAAGTCCGGCGTTGCTGCCTTCGTGGCCCCCGACGAGAAGTCCTGCCTCGACGATGTGCGCTACCTGCTCAGCTTCCTCCCTTCCAACAACCTGGAAGAGGCGCCGCTGGTGCCGACCGAGGACGACCCCGAGCGCCTGGTGCCCGAGTTGTCGGACCTCATGCCCGAGTCGCCCAACCAGCCCTACGACATGACGAAGGTCATCCAGGCGGTCGTCGACGACGGCGAGTTCTTCGAGGTCAACCACCACTGGGCCATGAACCTGGTGTGCGGCTTCGCCCGCATCAACGGCAGGGCGGTCGGCATCGTCGGCAACCAGCCCCAGATGCTGGCCGGGGTGCTCAACATCGACGCCTCCGAAAAGGGCGCCCGGTTCGTGCGCACCTGTGACGCCTTCAATGTCCCGCTGGTCACCTTCGTCGACGTGCCCGGCTTCATGCCCGGCACCGACCAGGAGTACGGCGGGATCATCCGCCACGGCGCCAAGCTGCTGTACGCCTACTGCGAGTCGACCGTCCCTCGGATCCAGATCATCACCCGCAAGGCCTACGGCGGCGCGTATGTGGTCATGAACTCGAAGTCGATCGGCGCAGATCTGGCCTTCGCCTGGCCGTCGGCCGAACTGGCCGTGATGGGCCCCGAAGGCGCCGTGGAGATCGTCTACCGACGGGACCTGGCGGAGGCCGACGACCCGGTCGGCCGGCGCAAGGAGCTCGTCGAGGACTACACCGAGCGCTACGCCAACCCGTATGCGGCGGCCGAGCGCGGGTATGTCGACGACGTCATCGACCCGGCGGAAACAAGGCGGATCCTGGTGCGGAGCCTCGACCTTCTGGTCTCCAAGCGTGAGGACCTTCCCAAGCGCAAGCACGGGAACATGCCCCTGTGACCGATCGGGAGCCGATCGACCCCGCCGTCCTGGCGGTGATTGCCGCCGCCGTGGACCAGACCTGGCCCCGCCCGGTGGTGGTTGCCGAGCCCGAGCCGTCGGGACCGCCCGCGTGGCGGTTCAGCGGGCGGTGGTGGACCAAGCCGGCCAACACCCGACGCGACCGCCCCTGGACCGGGGCCTGACCCTTGGTCATCGTCGTGTTCCGGTCCCGCTACAAGCAGGGGGCGGACCTCGACGCCTATCAGGCGCTGGCCACCCAGATGCGCGAACTGGTCGCCACGCAGCCGGGGTTCGTCTCCATCGAGTCGTTCGAGGCGCCAGACGGGAGCCACGTGTCTCTCGAGTGCTTCGAGACCGATGACGACGTCAAGGCCTGGCGTGCCCACCCGGCCCACCGTGCCGCCCAGCAGAGGGGGCGTGACGAGTTCTACTCGTGGTACTCGGTCGATACCGCCGAGGTCTTCCGCTCCCACGAGCTACACCTGACGCCGACGGCTCCGGACCCACGTTCCGAGTAGTCGTCCGACAAGTGGATCCCGGCCGGCTGATCACTCGACCGGCTGATCCCCCGACCGGCTGATCACTCGACCAGCTGATCACTCGACCAGCTCAGTCTTCTGAGGTGACGAAGTCGATCAGCCGCTCGACCGAACCGACCAGGGCCGGCTCCAAGTCGGCGTAGCTGTTCACGGCGGCGAGGATCCTGCGCCAAGCCGCTGGCGGATCGCCGAATCCGAGTGCAGCGCAGACGCCGGCCTTCCACTCGGTTCCCATGGGGATCACCGGCCAGGCCTCGATTCCGAGTACCGCCGGACGCACCGCCTGCCATACGTCGACGAAGGGGGTCCCGGTGATGAGCACATCGTTCTGGCGGACGCCGTCCGCGATCCGGGACTCCTTGCTGCCGGGCACCAGGTGGTCGACCAGGACGCCGAGCCGGCGAGCGGGGCCGGGACGGAACTCCTTGATCGCCTTGTCCAAGTGGTCGATACCGTCGAGCCGCTCCACCACGACTCCCTCCACCCGCAGATCGTCCCCCCACACCCGCTCGACCAAGGCCGCGTCGTGGATGCCCTCCACCCACAGGCGTCCGGCCCGGGCCACCCGGGCGGGGGCCCCTGCGACGGCGACCGATCCCGAGGCGGTGATCGGCGCTGGTCCTGTCCGTGCGGCGGTCGGGGGCCGAGTCAGACTGACGGCCTTGCCGTCGACGGCGAAGGCTCCCGGGGCGAGGCGGAAGACGCGCTCCTGGCCTGTCTGGCCCCGCAACTCGACGGCACCACCTTCGAGGCGCACCAGAGTCCCCGAAAAGCCGCTCGACCGGTGCGTCAGCGCCATGCCGACGACAGCTGACACCAGGGGGTAGACCTTGGCCAGCTTGGCTTCAGGCGGGGCGTCGATGGGCCCGGACAGGATGCCCGAGGAACGACGGTTCGGTGGATCGCGGCGGATGGGCACGCCGGGAACCTATCTGGTGGGTGCCTCGGCGCGGTGGAGTCCCGTCAACCAGCGCCGCGCCCGGCCCCGTGGTCGAACTGCGGGGTCAGCCGACCGAGGCAGCGCGGTGCAGCTCTACCAGGTCGATCATGTCCTCCATCATCTGGCCGATCTCGAAGTCCTTCGGCGTGTACACCCGGGCGACGCCCTTGCTCAGCAGCACCACCTCGTCCTCGGGTGGGATGATCCCCCCGACAACGACCGGTGCGTCGACCCCGGCGGCCCGTAGGCGCTCGACCACATCCGGCACGAGCTCGAGGTGGCTGCCGGACAGGATGGAGATGCCCACGATGTCTACGTCCTCGTCACGGGCAGCAGCGGCGATCTCTGCGGGCGAGAGCCGGATGCCCTGGTAGACGACCTCGAACCCGGCGTCACGGGCAGCCACGGCGATCTGCTCGGCTCCGTTGGAGTGCCCGTCGAGTCCGGGTTTGGCCACCAGCAGGCGAGGAGGCCCGCCGGCTCGCTCGGCGAGGGCCTTGGACCGGGCCAGCACCCCGCTGAACTCTGCGCCACGGTGGCCGACGCCCCCGCTCACCCCGGTCGGGGCCCGGTACTCGCCGAACACCTCGCGCAAGGCGTTGGCCCACTCGCCGGTGGTCCCTCCGGCATGAGCCAGAGCGATAGTGGCGGGCATCACGTTGTCGGTGCCCTCGGCCGCTCGTCGCAGATCATCGATGGCCCGCTGCACGGCCGCCTGGTCCCGGCCGGCCCGCCATGCGTCGACGTCGGCCTTCAGCTGGGACTCCACGGCAGGGTCGACCCGCATGATGGATCCTCCCTCGCCGCCGGCGGTGGCGAGCGGCGACTCCGCCGTCTCGGTAAAGGCGTTCACTCCCACCACCTGCAGGTCACCCGTCTCGATGCGCCGGACCCGCTCGGCCTGGCTTCCGACCAGTCGGGACTTGAGCTCATCGATCGCCTCGAATGCGCCGCCCAACTCGAGCACATCTTGCAGCTCGGCCCACGATGCTTCGGCCACCTCAGCCGTCTTGGCCTCGATGACGTGGCTGCCGTCGAAGATGTCCCCGTACTCGAGGAGGTCCGACTCGAAGGCGAGGACCTGCTGGATGCGCAACGACCACTGCTGGTCCCAGGGGCGGGGAAGTCCGAGGGCTTCGTTCCATGCCGGGAGCTGCAGCGCCCGGGCCCGGGCCTTCTTGGACAGGGTGACGCCTAGGGCCTCGAGCACGATCCGCTGGATGTTGTTCTCCGGCTGGGCCTCGGTCAGCCCGAGCGAGTTGACCTGGACGCCATAGCGCATCCGCCGCAGCTTGGGGTCGGTGACCCCGTACCGCTCGGAGCAGACCCGGTCCCACAACTCGGTGAAGGCCCGCATCTTGCAGGTCTCCTCGACGAAGCGCACCCCGGCGTTGACGAAGAACGAGATACGCCCGACCACGGCCGGAAACTCATCATCGGGGATCTGCCCCGAGTCGCGCACGGCGTCGAGCACGCCGATGGCGGTGGCCAGGGCGTAGGCCACCTCCTGGTGGGGCGTGGCCCCGGCTTCCTGGAGGTGATAGCTGCAGACGTTGATCGGGTTCCACTTGGGCACGTTGACGACCGTGTAGGCGATGGTGTCCACGGTCAGGCGCCGGCTGGGGATGGGCGGGAAGATGAACGTTCCCCGCGACAGGTACTCCTTGACGATGTCGTTCTGGGTTGTGCCGGACAGGACCTTCGGGTCGACCCCCCGGTCCTCGGCGTTGGCGATGTACAGGCCGAGCAGCCACGCCGCGGTGGCGTTGATCGTCATCGAGGTGTTCATGGACTCGACCGGGATCTGGTCCATGAGCTCGCGCATGTGGCCGAGGTGGGCGACGGGCACGCCGACCTTGCCGACTTCGCCGGCGGCCGCCGGATCGTCGGGGTCGTAGCCGATCTGGGTGGGGAGGTCGAAGGCGATCGAGAGCCCGGTCTGGCCCTTGGCCAAGTTGGTCCGGTAGAGCTCGTTGGAGGCCTTGGCCGTGGAGTGGCCCGAGTAGGTCCGCATGACCCACGGCTTGTCCCGCACCGCACCCGCGCCCGCTGCACCGTTCGCCTGCACTGCCTTGTCGACGTCGCTCATGCCCTCATTGTGGCCCGAACGAGGCGTCGAGCGACAGGTGGGACGTTGACCGAGTGATGGGGGCCGGTCGGCCCCACCGGCTACTTGCGGTAGTCGAGGAAGCCCTGGCCCGACTTGCGGCCGAGCTGCTCGGCGGTGACCATGCGGCGCAGCAGCGGCATGGCGGCGTAGTTCGGGTCCTTGAACTCCTCGTAGAGGGCGTCCAGGATGGCCAGCGAGGTGTCGAGGCCGACCAGGTCGAGCAGGGCGAAGGGACCCATGGGGAAGCCGCAGCCGCCCTTCATGGCGGCGTCGATGTCCCCGACCGTGGCCACGCCTTGCTCGAGGAGCCGGATGGCGTTGTTGAGGTAGGGGAAGAGAAGGGCGTTCACGATGAAGCCGGCCTGGTCCTTGACCTCGACCGGAGTCTTTCCGCAGGCCTCGGCGAACTGGCGGGCGGCAGCGATCGTCTCGTCGGACGCCGTCAGGGGCCGGACCACTTCGACCAACGACATGACCGGGGCCGGGTTGAAGAAGTGGATGCCGCAGACCTTGTCCGGGCGCCCGGTCTTCATGGCCATCTCGATGACAGGGAGGGTCGAGGTGTTGGTGGCCAGGATGGCGTGGTCGCCGGTGATCCGGTCGAGGTCGCTGAACAGCGCCTTCTTGACCTCGAGGTCCTCCACGACCGACTCGATCACGAGGTCGCAGTCGGCCAGTGCGTCGAGCTCCGACGTGCCGGTGACCCGGGCCAGGGCCTGGTCCCGCTCTTCCTCGGTCTTCTTGCCCTTCTCCACCTGACGGTTGAGCGACTTCTCGAGTGCGGCCAAAGTGGCATCGGCGGTCGACTGGCTGCGCGACCGCAGTACCACCTCGAACCCGTTGACGGCGGCCGTCTCGGCGATGCCCGACCCCATGATCCCCGAACCGACAATTCCCACGCGCGCGATTGACATAGGAGGGGACACTAGCGGCGGCTGGGGGAGCGAGGCGAACGAGGGTGCTTGCCAGGAGGCCGGGCCACCGACACGATGGTGCCGTGATCGCCACTCCGTCCATGCCCGCGTCGCCAGCAGATACCGCCTCTGCACAGGGCGGCTCGCCCGCCGGTCGGTGGGGAGCGGTCCGGCCGGGCGGCCCACGTGGGTCCATGGGGCGCCGAGCCCTCTACGATCGCCGGCTGCAGGCGCGCAACGAGCAGTGGTCCCTGCCGGGGCGGCTCCTGTCCGCTGCGCTGGCCCGGCCCGGCGTCGTGCTCACCCTGATCGGCAAACGTGCACCGGTCGAGCGCGACGGCCGGGTCCTCAACCGGGGAGTCCAGGCGCTGCTCGAGGTGTCCAGCGTCATGGACCGGGCGTCCAACCGAGGCGGAGGGACCCCGGACCCGGTCTCCACCCGTGACGTCTTTGCGGCCACCACCAAGATGGTGATGCCGAGCCGCACCGACGTGCACGCCACAGGCCGGACCGTCCCCGGGCCCGAGGGTGCACCCGACATCCCGGTGCGGATCTACCGCCGATTTGGGGTCGGTATCGGACGGCCACGACATCGGCCGTCCGTCATCGTCTACTTCCACGGGGGCGGATGGGTCGTCGGAAACCTCGACTCGCACGACGGGTCATGCCGCCTGATCGCGGCGGTCACCGGATGCGTTGTGGTCTCTGTTGACTACCGGCTGGCCCCCGAGCATCCGTTCCCGGCGGCGATCGAGGACTGCCTGGCGGCCTACGCCTGGGTCCAACGGAACCACGAAGTCCTCGGCACATCACCAGGTCAGGTCGGGGTGATGGGGGACAGCGCCGGGGGCAACCTGGCTGCCGTGGTGGCTCAGGAGACCCGCCCCGGCCACCGGTCCGCTTCCGCCGATGTGCCGCCCCCGGTGGCCCAGTGCCTGATCTACCCGTCCGTCGACGCCCGGTTCGTGACCGAGTCGTTCCGGATCATGGGGGACGGGTTCCTCTTGTCGAGCGAGGGGATGCACGCATACCGCGCCCACTATCTGCCCGACCCGTCGGATCACCACAGCGTGCGGGCTTCTCCGACTCTGAACGAGGACCTGACCGGTGCGGCACCCGCTGTGGTGGTGACAGCGGGGTTCGACCCGCTGCGCGACGAAGGCGCAGGATATGCCGATGCCTTGGCCGAGGCGGGGGTGGAGGTGGAGTACCGCTGCTACGACGACATGGTCCACGGGTTCTTCGGCATGGGCGTCATCCCCGACTGCCTGGCGCTGGCCACCGAGGTCTGCGACGCCATGGGGTCGCTGATGCGTCGGGCCGTCTCGCCCGAGGGCGGCTGAGCGGGACCCGCTCGGCCTCTACACTCCGGACATGGACACAAACCCCGGAATCCTGGCCCTCGTCGGTGGAGGCGAATGGCAAGACGGCTGCACGTTCGACGCTGAACTGCTTGCCGCGTCCGGGTCGGATCAGGTGGTGGTACTCCCTACGGCCGGCGCCTACGAGCACCCCGAACGGCTGGTCGTCCAGGCCGGCGCCTGGTTCGAGACGTTGGGCGCAACGGTCG
>CAININ010000386.1 GCA_903849265.1 uncultured Acidimicrobiaceae bacterium | reverse complement strand
TGGGGTGATGCAAGGGCTCCGGCAACAGCCTTCTTCTTCGGTGGATACCGGGGATCAGACCTGATGACCATCGAACCAGAGGAGGTCGATCCACCGGGTGCGGGCGGACGCGTCAAGCGATGGGCTGACTACCTCTGGACTGCAGTGGCGAAGACGAGTTCGGAGTACACCCGATGAGCACCGCCGCCGACTCCCCCTTCCTTCCGTTCGGACCACTTCCTTCGGGTCGCGTGGCTATCGAAGCGAGTGCAGGAACCGGGAAGACCTTCACACTCGCAGCCCTGGCCACCCGGTTCTTGGCCGAACGAGATATCACACCGGCAGACCTCCTGATCGTCACATTCACACGGGCGGCGACCGCCGAGCTGCGGTCACGAATCCGGGACCAGATGGTGGAGGTGGCTCGAGCCCTGGCCGGGGGAGATGTGAAGGGAAGCGACTTGATCCGGCACCTGGCAGCGGGTGACGGCGATCGTGCCCAGCGCCAACTCGAACAGGCGGTTGCCGATTTCGACGCCGCATCGATCTCGACCATTCACGGCTTCGCCACCCAGGTACGACGGACACTCGGCCTCTCCTCGGCGATCGACCCCGACGCCCGGCTCACTGCAAGTCCTGACGATCTGATCACCGCAGCCTGTGCCGACGCCTTGGCAGCGGCATCGGTACGCCCCTTCGATCCGGGCGACTTCCCCACGCTGGAGGTCCTGGTCGAGGCGACCAAGAAGAAGGTGGCGGGCCCCGACCTCATGCTGGTGCCCGATGGATCCGACGTCACGGTCGACGCCAAGTTCACCCTGGCCCGCGAACTCGTCGAGGACGCGCTTGCGCGACTGGACGCCCGACGCAAAGGGGAAGGCACGATCGGGTTCGATGACGTGTTGATCGAACTCCGAGATGCCCTGACAAGCACCGACGCCGCGGCAGTGGTGGCGGCACTTCGCTCGCGATACAAGGTCGTGCTCATCGACGAATTCCAGGACACCGATCGGGTGCAGTGGGAGATCTTCTCTTCCCTCTTCGGTCATCCCGGCTCGGGCAGCACACTCGTCCTAGTGGGAGATCCCAAGCAGGCGATCTACCGGTTCCGTGGTGCGGACATCGCCGTGTACCTGGATGCGCTCGGCGACAATTCGATGCATGGTCGGTACACACTGAACACCAACTGGCGGGCCGACGGGGCATGCCTCCAGGCGTTGCACGAGTTCTTGAAGGGGACGACGTTCGGCGACCCGGCGATCAGCTACGTAGATGTGGAGCCAGCCGACAAGAATCGCGACCGCCGGATGCGCGACAAGTCAGGCGCCTCGCTGTCCGGACTCAACTTGCGTTTGGCCCCCAAGGCAGGGCTCCCGAAGAAGTCCAACGGCAAGGTCGACAGTGATGCGGTCGTCCGTCGAGTGGAGCGCGACCTGGTCGCCCACATCCGGACCCTGCTGGAGCAGTCGAGGATCCCCACATCCAAGGACAACCCTGAACCGCGGGATCTGGCCCCTTCCGACATTGCCGTCTTGGTCACCTCGTGGAACCAGGGCTATGACATTCAGGCCGCCTTGTGGCGACAAGGAATCCCCGCCGTGGTCGCCGGGTCGGGCAGCGTCCTGAAGTCGGATGCGGCCAGTCAGCTCAGATACCTGCTCGATGCATTGGAGCGCCCTGGGGACCTGCGCCGTGTCCGCGCCTACTCGCTCTCGTGGTTCGAGGGCTGGTCGGTTGATCAGGTGGGCTCCGCCGACGATGAGTCGCTGTCGCAACTCCAGTCCAAGCTCACCCAGTGGGCAACGCGGCTGTCTGAACATGCGGTGGCGGAGGTCCTGGCGCAGGTCTGGCAAGAGACAGGGGTGGTTGCCCGGGTACTGAGCCTCCCTGACGGCGACCGGAACGTAACCGATCTCGACCACTGTGCCGAGATCCTCCACACCTGCGCGCCGCAGGGCCGCGCCAGCGTGGCCGGACTGCTCGCCACCTTGGAGGAACCTCCGGATTCTGAGGGCAACCCTGAATCCGATGGGGACATCACGGCTCGCCGGATCGAGTCCGAGGCTCGGACGGTCCTCATCACCACGGTATGGAAGGCGAAGGGTCTCGAATTCCCAGTGGTCTGCCTGCCCATGCTGTGGCGAAAGCCGATTGATCGCAAGGCGTTGGTGTTTACGGACCCCGACACCGGAATGCGGATGCTGGACGTCACCAGGAGCGGTGAATGGCCAGACGCGAAATCGCTCGAGCAGCGGAAGGGTATCGCCACTGCAGAGGAGTCCGCCGAACGCCTGCGAGTGCTCTACGTGGCGTTGACCCGGGCGCGGCACCACACCGCCGTGTGGTGGGCTGGGAACGCATTCGCCACCAACGCGCTGACCCGGCTGCTGTTCGCCCGAGGAGCAGACGGCACGGTCAACACAGCAGACATGGACCCCACGGCTACGAAGGCGAGCAAGTGCAAGGTGCCCGCCGATCCGATCGCCGCGTTCGCTCCCCTGGTGACGTCCTCGAACGGAGCGATCACAGTCACCCCTGTCATCGACTTGCCCGATCCTGCGGATAAGTGGATCGACGACACCGTGTCAGACGGGACGGCCACGCTCGATGTGGCTGCGTTCACGCGAGTGCTCGACCGGTCTGTCTATCGGTGGTCGTTCTCGGCCATCACGCAGCATGTCACCGACGACCTCGAGGATCCCTACGACGCGAGCGGTTCCGACCGCGGAGCCGGTGATGAGATGGGATCCGCCGACGTGGGAGGCATCCATGACGTCGGCAGCGAAAGAGCATCCGCAGGATCCCCGGTCGCACTTCTGGTGGACGCCCCCCTTGGAGCGCTCCAGGCCGGAACTGCGTTCGGTACATTCGTGCACGGGATCTTGGAAGAAGTCGACTTCATGGCATCTCCACTCGAGGCGGTACTGGCCGACGCCGCTCGTTCTCAGGCAACACGCAACGGCCTGGACCTGGCGAAACTGGCACCTACGGGACTCGAAGGCATGCAGCTCCTCGTAGAAGGACTTGCTGCTGCGATCCACACCCCGCTGGGTCCGCTCTTCAGGGGCGATCCGCTCGCCGCCCTTCCTCGCGTCGATCGCCTCGACGAACTCGCGTTCGACATGCGCATGGGGGGGTCCGGAAGTCATGCGACCGTCCGGGACATCGGACGCCTGGTCCTCGACCATCTGCCAGTAGGCCATCTGCTTGCACAGTGGGCCGACGCGCTGGCCAACGGGTCCATCCGCGTCGAACTGGCTGGCTTCCTCACGGGCTCGATCGACCTGGTGGCCCGGGTGCATCATGACGATCTGCCGGACTCCTTCGTGGTGGCCGACTACAAGACCAACCGGCTCTCCAAGCGGGGGAGCGTGCAGGTCGCAGGCGACTACGGTCCAGAACGCATGGCCGAGGCGATGGTGGAGCATCACTATCCGTTGCAGGCGCTCCTGTACGCAGCCGCCCTCCATCGCTACCTCCGCTGGAAGCAGCCAACCGCAGGAGGGACGTCGGTGACCGGCGCCGCCTATCTGTTCGTGCGAGGGATGACTGGACCGGATGTGCCGATGGCTGCTGACGGACGCCCGTTTGGCGTGTTCGATTGGGCACTCCCTCCGGATCTGATCATCGGCCTGAGCGACTTGCTCGATGGCCGCCACCCGGGGGCGGGGGCATGACGAACGTGATCCCTGCTGCCGGTTCGGCCTGGTCGACCGAAAGGGTCGATGCGGTCTTGTCTCAGTTCGTAGAAGCCGGGCTCATCGGTCGCTTCGAGGTCCAACTGGCGGCCGCTGCGCTGCGGGCCGTGCCGGAGGCATCTGACGATGCTCTGCTGGCGCTCGGGCTCGTGGCCCGGGCGACCCGACTCGGGCATGTCTGCGTCGAACTCGATCAGGTCCGCCAGCAGGTGCTGGCATCCCAGGGCGACGACGGAACGGTGGACAACATCGACGTTCCCCCGGCAGCGCAGTGGGCCGAGCATCTCCAAGACTCCGCACTCGTCGCTTCTCCGGCCACCGCACGCCAGGCACCGTTGCGACCGCTGGTGTGGGACGCAGGGCGCTTGTACCTCCAGCGGTACTGGTCCTTCGAACTGGCAGTAGCTGATGCGCTCGTCCGTCGAAGCGAGGATGCGGTCGACTCGGCCAATTCGGCGTTTGGGCATGCCGATGTGGATGCTGCGCTTGCGACGGTGTTCCCGGCTGAACCCGCAGGGGTCAACCAGGAGCCCGACCTCCAGCTGGCAGCGGCCAAGCGGGCGCTGATCTACCCGGTCACGGTGATCGCCGGTGGCCCCGGAACCGGCAAGACCCACACCGTCGCCGGAATCTTGGCCGCCGCCCTCCAGGTGGCGGCCGGTCGTGGTCTGGTGCTGCGGGCGGCGCTGGCTGCGCCGACAGGCAAGGCCGCGGCGCGTATGCAGGAGGCGGTGCAGGAACGGGTGACGGCGATGGCGGCGAGCGGGCGAATCGATGCCGCCCAGTCCGAGGCGATCCTCGGAGTCCAGCCCACGACAATCCATCGACTCCTGGGCTCACTCGGTCGATCGGGGTTTCGCCACGACCGTGGGAACCCGCTTCCTCACGATCTGGTGATCATCGACGAGACGTCGATGGTGTCACTTCCGATGCTGGCCAGGCTTCTCGATGCACTGCGACCGACGGCGCGGCTGGTACTGGTGGGCGATCCTTTCCAGTTGAGCAGCATCGAGGCGGGCACAGTGATGGCCGATCTGGTCGGTCCGTCGGTCGATGTGAGGGCAGACGTGAGCGCTGTTGCGGGTAGCCAGCCGCTCCATGACCGGGTGACGGAACTGACCAGGGGGCATCGGTTCGCATCGGGCTCATCGACTGCAGCCCTGGCGCTGGCCATCCGAAATGGAGACGGCGATGCCGCCATCGGCCTGCTCTCCTCCGGTGATGCCGAGGTGCACTGGGTGGAACCCACCGAAAGAGTCGGGTTGTCAGCCCTGCACGACCAGGTGACCGGGGCTGCCCGAGATGTTGTCGTTGCTGCCCTGGCTGGCGACGGTATTGGTGCACTCACGGCGGCAGGACGAATCAAGGTCCTGGCTGCTGTGCGCCGCGGCCCCAACGGACTCTTTGAGTGGAGCGATCTGATCAGCGCTGCGATCGAAGACGCCGTCCCTGCCGGCCAGCGCACGGGCTGGCCACGAGTGGGCACGCCGGTCATGGTGACTGGAAACGACCCGGTCAACCGCCTGGCCAATGGCGACGTCGGTGTCGTCGTCGAGGATGACGGCCGCTGGGTCGTCATCGGCGGTTCCGAGGAGCCGCGGCGGTTGGCCCCAGCTCGGCTCGGTAAGTGGGAGGAATGGTGGGCGATGACGATCCACAAGAGTCAGGGCTCCGAGTTTCCTCATGCGGTGGTGGCGCTGCCCACCATCGATTCGCCGATCCTGACCCGTGAACTTCTCTACACGGCGGTCACCCGAGGCAAGCCAGAGGTGACCATCGTCGGATCAGAGGAGATGATCCGGCTCGCCATCTCCCGACCGGTGACTCGTGCATCGGGTCTTCGGGACCGGCTCTGGCCCGGAACCTGAGCCTCGGCTCCGCTTCCGGAGTGCGTAGTAGGCCTTGATCGACTCGTCGGTTGCAGGTGCGCCATCTTCGTCGACCTCCTCGAGCAGCTCGAACCGGTCGGCAATAAGGGAGCGAACCTGCCCGAGCGGCAGGGCGAGCTCGCCGATCCGCTCGTGATGCAGTTCGTGTCGCCGATCGCCGACGTGCTCGAAGATCCGGATGTCCCAATCGGAGAGCACGTAGCCGTCGTCGTCCTCGGCGAAAGAGACGTCGATGATGGCCGTGCCGCCGTCGAAGTCCTGGACCCACGGCGGATCGTCACCCAAGCGACGAAGCTCGCCGACGGTGTTGACATCGAAGACGAACAACCCACCGTCGTTCAGGTGTCGGGCCGCACGATCGATGAGCGATGCCCAAGACATCACATCGATCAGGTGGTTGATCGAGTCGAAGACGCAGAGGATGACGTCGAACTTGCGGCCAAGATCGAAGGCGGCCATGTCTCCTTCGACCATCGTGGCTCCCGGGACCTTCCGAGCGGCGACGGCCAACATCTCGGGTGACTGGTCGAGCCCGGTAAGGACGGCGTCCGTTGTGAGGCGGGCGAGGATCGACCCAGTGCCGCACCCGAGCTCGAGCACCGAGGACGCGTCTGGACAGAAACGAGCGATGGCGGCATCGACCCGTTCGGCCCGCGGGCCAGGGTCGTCCATGACCACGTCGTAAAAGGCGGCGAACTGCTCGTAGGCGACCATGACTCCACCGTGCCACAACCGGTGGGTCTGGCCGCGCGGACGCCGATGCCCTGGTCACCGGAGCCTCGTGCACCTGATGACCAGGAGGCTCGTGGCCTACGGTGATGCCATGGACGAGCACGTTTCCGCCATCGACACCGCCGCAGCCATCGCCAACCGTGAGGTCAGCCCCCTCGAGGTCCTGGATGCCTGCCTGGCCCGGGTGGATGCCCGCAATCCCGAACTCAATGCCGTGATCTGGCGCAACGACGAAGCGGCCCGGGACGAGGCTCGGGCATTGGGGGAGCGCATTGCCGCTGGAGCGGACGATCTCCCGCCCTTCGCCGGAGTACCCCTGCCCATCAAGGACCTAGCCGCCGTGGCCGGCCAGCCCTGCACCTACGGGTCCAACGGGTCCCCTGATGCTCCCGCCGCGACGAACGATCTCGTGGTCCAGGCCTTCATCGACGCGGGCTTCATCCTCACCGGACGGACCAACACTCCAGAGTTCGGTTCGGTCAGCATCACTGAGAATCTCCGGTTCGGTGCTACCCGCAACCCCTGGGACCCCGGGTACACCCCAGGTGGTTCGAGCGGGGGTGCCGCGGCCGCGGTGGCCTCGGGCATGTTCCCAGCAGCCCATGCCAGCGACGGCGGCGGCTCGATCCGGATTCCGGCATCGTGCTGCGGGCTCGTTGGGCTCAAGCCGAGCCGTGGCCGGGTGGCCGACACCGTCCCCTACTGGTCTGGCCTGTCGACCGAAGGGGTCGTGACCCGGACGGTGGCCGACACCGCCGCCATCCTCGACTGCATCAGCGCCCCCGACCCGTTGGCCTGGTGGAGCCCACCGACCAAGGACCGTCCGTTCATCGACGAGGTCGGCACTGACCCGGGCCGTCTTCGGGTGGCGGTCAACACCCTGTCCGCCATGGGAGTCGAGGTCGTCCCCGAGGCGCTGGCGGCCGTCGAGCGGACCACGACACTGCTCGAGTCCCTCGGCCATGAGGTCGTGCACCTCGACGCCGATCTCTTCGATCCGGCGGGGCTCGGGGCGTTCCTCAACCTGATGAACTCCGGCTTGGCGGACTACCCCGAACTCGACCCAGACCGCATGGAGCCCCACAACCGGGCGTCGCTGCAGGCCGGACTGGACCTCGACAGCCTGGCGTTCTCCCGATCCCTCATGGATCTTCAGCGTTTGACCCGTGGCTTGTTGGCCAGGTTCGACGACGAGTTCGATCTACTGGTGACGCCGACCATGGCCATCGAGCCACCGCCGGTGGGGCTCTTGGCTCAGGTTCACGCAGCGCCGGACTTTCCCCCGATGGAGATCGTGGCCATGGCCGCATTCACCGCCCTGTTCAACATCACCGGTCAGCCCGCAGTCAGTCTCCCTGTGCACGTGTCGGCTTCAGGCCTGCCCATCGGCATCCAGATCGTGGCTGGTGCATTCCGTGACGGACAACTCATCCGGGTCGCGTCACAGATCGAGGAAGCCGCCCCCTGGGTCGATCGGTTTCCGGCGTCGAACTGACCCGCTCGGTTGCCGGTCGACGGTAGTCGCCCGAGGATCCCATGGGGGCTCCCGTTCCTGACTATCTTGAGCGGAGCGAGCGAAAGGAAGGCCCCCTGATGGCTATCGATGAAACAGTCCACCAGCACAAGATCCTGCTGGAGGAGAGCGAGATGCCGACGGCTTGGTACAACATCGTGCCCGACCTGCCGTCGCCCCCCCCGCCCGCACTGCACCCCGGAACGCTCCAGCCCGCCGGGCCCGAGGATTTTG
>CAININ010000385.1 GCA_903849265.1 uncultured Acidimicrobiaceae bacterium | reverse complement strand
GCGGCCGGTGACGAAGCCGACGACGAGACCGACGGCCACGGCGCTCACCACTTCGACGAGTGCGCTCCGCCAGTGTCCGCTGGTATCTGACGAAAGACTGAGCGCGAGGAAGAAGTAGACGAACGGCGTGGCCAGCCCGTCATTGAGGCCGCTTTCGATGTTGAGGGCACTGCGGATGCTCGAGGGGACTGCCTCGTTGGTCACGACGGCCAGGCCCAGGGCGGCATCGGTCGGCGCCAGCAGCGAGCCGACGAGTCCGCAGATCGCCAAGCTGGCCGATGGGAACAACAGGTGGCAGAACAGGGCGCCGAGGGCGATGGTCAAGGGCAGGCCGAGGCCGAGCAGCCGTCCGACCACGCTGGCTTCTGTCTTCGCCGAGATGGCCGAGATCGAGGAGGCGTCCGAAAAGAGGATGACGACGAGGGCGAGCTCGGTGAGGACCTTGACCGACTCGGAGCTCACCGATCCGTTGAAGAGGTCGAAACCGGCGGGCCCGACGATCAACCCAGCGACCATGAGCACCAGCGGGCCGGTGATCGACATCCGGTCGAGGAGCCCCGCCATGATGGCGTAGCCGAACACCACTGCGCCGATAATCACCAGTCCGATCATTCGGGAGAGTCTGCAGTGTCTCGGGCCAGTAGTCGGGGACCCAGTAGAGCCAGCCAGTAGAGGGGAAGGACCAGCCGGTCAGCGCCCTCGGTCGGCCCGGGTCCACCGCTGGGTGAACTGCACCAGGGCATCAGCCAGCAGCGAGGAGAAGGGGTACTGCAACAGGGCTGCAAAGTCAGCGGGGGCACCGTTGCCCGGATCGATCGGGTCGACGGCGTCACCCACATTGCGCAGCTCGTGGTCGGTATCGGGCAGGACGACCAGATCGGCCACCTTGGATGGGAATGCCGCGGCCAGGGCAGCCACGCCGGATCCGGGCGGGCCACCGGGGCTGAGCGGGGTGGCGAAGTCCTTGGTGCCTGCGGTGATGAGCACCGGCTGGTGGATCTGCCCGGCGATGGTCACCGGGTCGATGGCATCTTGGGAGCTCAGGAACTCGGTCCGGCCGAGCCCGTAGATGTACTGGTTGATGGCGTTCTGTTGGGCCAGCGCCTCAGGAGGAGCATCGGGCAGCGGCAGCGGTCCCGGTTGGAAGAACCCGTGGGGTCCAGTTCGGGCCAGGACCACGCCCGCCGCCAACCAGTCGAGCAGGATGGCCGTGTCGGCCGCTGATAGGCCCAGGCCTCGGATGACGTCGCTGTACTGGCGCTCCAGGATCGACAAGATCCGGCCGTACTGGGGCTCGATCAGGGCCAGGCCCGCCGGCCGAGGAGCGTTGCCCGGGTGCTGGGCCACGGCCAGGGTGATCATCCCACCCTCGCTATGGCCGATCAGCAGCAGGCGGGTCGGGTCCACGCCGGGCTGGGCGGCCAGGAACGCCAAGCTGTCTCTGGCCCCCTGGACGTACGTGTCGTCGAACGACTGGGCGTACAGGGACTTCGGGTCCGAGGCGTAGGGGCCGAGTCCGGTCCCTCCGATCCCCAGCTTGTCGTAGCGGAGGCTGGCCACCCCGGCCGCGCTCAACTGATCGGCGATCCAGCGGTACGGGTCGAGCAGGACCGGGGTGGAGGTTCCGGGGTAGGTGATGAGGGGCGAGTTGCCGTTGCGGTCGGTCGGGCCGCTGCCGGCCACGATGACCGCCGCGGGTACGAGCCGCCCCCTGGAGGCAGGAAGACGCAGGCTGGCGGCCATGCGTGCGCCGCCGCTCGCGTACTCGACGTCCCGATCAGTTCCGATCACCGCTCTCCCTTGGTCGTGCCGGCTGTTCGCCTCGATCGAGGTGGACAGATCGCGCCGTCCGCCGACGGCGCCGAGCCCGACGAAGCCGCCCAGAGCCGCACTGCGCGCAAGCAAGGTCCGACGATCGATCGGTTCAGCTGCCATCACTGCCCCTTCTCCTGATGTCCGATCGATCACAGGTGCGATCAGAGCAGCCAGCGCCCACTTCATTGCGTCTGCGCTGCACACCCGAAGAGATGGGGTCCCGCCGTCCACATCCGGCGGCTACCAATCCCGGTTTAGCAGAGCACGACGCGTTTTTTCGAGCCTCAGCATCGGAGCATCCGCGATGTGGCGTTTAGTCTTGCCCGACCACGCTCCGCCACCAGGGGCAGCGATGAAGACGGTGAGGACACCATGGCCGAACACGACGAGACGCGACGGGTTGCCCTGGTCACCGGGGCCAGTCGAGGGATCGGTAAGGTCATCGCGCTGCACCTCGCGGCCGCCGGCTACGACGTGGCGATCGGGGCCCGCACACTGCACGACGGCGAGGAGCGCGAGCACTCGTCCACCGTGGCCCGATCGGACACACGCCCGTTGCCTGGGTCGCTCGATGCCACCGCGGCCCTGGTCGAGGTGGCAGGCCAGCAATCGCTCAGCGTCTATCTCGATCTGCTGGACCGGGAGTCGTTGGACGCCGCGGTCGAGACCGTGCTCGACCAGTGGGGCCGGATCGACGTCCTGGTCAACAACGGTCGCTACGTCGGGCCGGGCCACATGGATCAGCTGCTCGACACGCCGGTCGAACTCATCGACCGCCACCTGCAGGC